>NZ_JBDJMU010000007.1:0-175643 GCF_039674105.1 Luteimonas sp. TWI596 | reverse complement strand
GGCATCAACAACACCATCAAGGTCATCAAGCGCCGTGCCTACGGGTACCGCGATCAGGAGTACTTCTTCCTGAAGATCCGCGCAGCCTTCCCCGGAATTCAGCGATGAACCACAAAAAAGCCCGGGAACATCCCGGGCTTTTCGTGGGGCAGGGCGGTCAGCCCGCGCGTGCCTTCGACTTCGCGAGCCGCAGCCAGGTATCGACCACGGTATCGGGGTTGAGCGACACCGACTCGATGCCTTCTTCCATCAGCCATTGCGCCAGGTCCGGATGGTCCGAGGGGCCCTGGCCGCAGATGCCCACGTACTTGCCCTTCGCGCGTGCGGCCTTGATCGCCATCGACAGCAGCTTCTTGACCGCCGGGTCGCGTTCGTCGAACAGGTGCGCGACGATCGACGAGTCGCGATCCAGGCCCAGCGTGAGCTGGGTGAGATCGTTGGAGCCGATCGAGAAGCCGTCGAAGATGTCGAGAAACTCGTCGGCCAGCAGCGCGTTGGACGGGACTTCGCACATCATGATGATCTTCAGGCCGTTCTCGCCCTGCTTCAGGCCGTTCTTCTCCAGCACCTCGACGACCTTGCGTCCCTCGTCGAGCGTGCGCACGAACGGGATCATCACCCACAGGTTCTCCAGGCCCATCGTGTTGCGGACCTTGAGCACCGCGCGGCATTCGAGCGCGAACGCTTCGGCGAACGAATCGTCCACGTAGCGGCTGGCGCCGCGGAAGCCGATCATCGGGTTCTCTTCGTGCGGCTCGAAGTTGCTGCCGCCGATCAGGTTGGCGTACTCGTTGGACTTGAAGTCCGACAGGCGCACGATCACCGGATGGGGCGCGACCGAGGCAGTCAGCGTCGCGATGCCTTCGGCCAGGCGGTCGACGTAGAAGTCGACCGGGCTGCGGTAGCCGATGGTCTTGGCGTCGATCTTCTTCTTGGTCGCCGCATCCTGCCGGTCGTACTGCAGCAGCGCATTGGGGTGCACGCCGATGTGCGCGGCGATGATCATTTCCAGCCGTGCCAGGCCGATGCCGGCGTTGGGCAACTGGCCGAAGTCGAACGCGCGCTCGGGGTTGGCGACGTTCATCATGATCTTCAGCGGCGCCTCGGGCATCGAGGTCAGATCGGTCGTGGTGCGATCGAACGGCAGCTTGCCGGCATAGATGTAGCCGGTGTCGCCCTCGGCGCAGCTGACCGTGACTTCCTGGCCGTCCTCGATCGTTTCCAGCGCATTGCCGGTACCGACGACGGCCGGCACGCCGAGCTCGCGAGCGATGATCGCGGCGTGGCAGGTGCGGCCGCCGCGATTGGTGACGATCGCCGAAGCACGCTTCATCACCGGCTCCCAGTCCGGATCGGTCATGTCGGCCACCAGCACGTCGCCCGGCTGCACCCGATCCATGTCCTCGAGCCGGCGGACCACGCGCGCCACGCCCGCGCCGATCTTCTGGCCGATCGCGCGGCCCTCGCAGACCACCTCGCCGCGCTGCTCCAGCGAGAAACGCTCGATCTGGGTGTTCTTGGCGCGCGACTTCACCGTCTCCGGACGCGCCTGCACGATGAACAGCTTGCCGCTGGCGCCGTCCTTCGCCCACTCGATGTCCATCGGGCGCTGGTAGTGCTCTTCGATGATCAACGCCTGGCGTGCGAGTTCCTGCACGTCCTCATCGTCGAGGGAGAAGGTGTTGCGCAGTTCGGCCGGCGTGTCCTCGGTGCGTACCCGCTCGCCGGGGACGTCGGAGTAGACCATCCGCAGCTGCTTGGCACCGATCGAGCGACGCAGAATCGCCGGCTTGCCCGCCTTGAGCGTGGGCTTGTAGACGTAGAACTCGTCGGGATTGACCGCGCCCTGGACGACCATCTCGCCCAGGCCGAAGCTCGAGGTCACGAACACCACATCGCGGAAGCCCGACTCGGTGTCGAGCGTGAACAGCACGCCCGAGGCGCCGATGTCCGAGCGCACCATCAGCTGCACGCCGGCCGACAGGAACACGTCCTCGTGCTTGAAGCCGTGGTGGACGCGGTAGGCGATCGCGCGGTCGTTGTAGAGGCTGGCGAAGACCTCCTTGACCTTGTGCACGACGTCGTCGGCGCCGGTGACGTTGAGGAAGGTCTCCTGCTGGCCCGCGAACGAGGCGTCGGGCAGGTCCTCGGCGGTGGCCGACGAGCGCACGGCCACAGCGATGTCGCCGCCGCCGTTCTCCGACGCCAGCTTTTCGTAGGCGGTGCGGATGTCGGCGTCCAGCTCGGGCTGCAACGGGGCCTGGGTGACCCAGCCGCGGATCTCGCGGCCAGCGGCGGTCAGCGCGCCCACGTCCTCGACATCGAGCGGCGCGAGCCGGTCGAAGATGCGCTGGTGCAGATCGTTGTGCGCAATGAACGCCTTGAACGCGTCGGCCGTCGTGGCGAAGCCCCCGGGGACCGAGACGCCCAGCTTGGCCAGGTTGCCGATCATCTCGCCGAGGGAAGAATTCTTGCCGCCGACCTGGGCCAGGTCGGTGAGTCGAAGGTCGTGCAGCCACAGGATATTGGCGCTCAAGAGGAGGCTCCGTGTCGCGTGATCGGGGAGACCGGACCGGCGGGTCCGGCTGAGACGGGTTATTTTAGCCCTCCCGGGCGCCGCGGCGCTCGCCGATGCGACGGCTTCCGTCATGCCGACATCCCGTCCCGTGTTCTACGTCTCAGATGGCACCGGTATCACCGCCGAGACCATCGGCCACAGCCTGCTGACCCAGTTCAGCGGCACGCAGTTCAGCACCAACCGGATTCCTTTCGTCGACAACGCCGAGCGCGCGCGCGAAGTCGCGGCGCTGATCCGCGCCCGTGGCGAGGCCATGGGGGCACGTCCGATCGTCGTCAGCTCCTGCGTCGACCCGGGCCTGGCGACCATCCTGGAGGAGAGCGGGGCCCTGGTGCTCGACGTGTTCGCGCCGTTCATCGAGCCGCTGGAGCGCGAACTGGTCGAGGCGCGCGAGTCGCGCGTCGGGCGTGCCCACGGCATGGTGGACTTCGACACCTACCACCGCCGCATCAACGCGATGAACTTCGCGCTCGCACACGATGACGGCATGTCGGTCAACTACGACGAGGCCGATGTGATCCTGGTGGCGGTATCGCGCGCCGGCAAGACGCCGACTTGCATCTACCTGGCGCTGCACCACGGCGTGCGCGCGGCGAACTATCCGCTCACCGACGAGGATCTCGAGCACGATCGGCTGCCGCCGCGGCTGCGCGCGCACCGGGCCAAGCTGTTCGGACTGACGATCGACCCGGTGCGCCTGGCCCAGATCCGCCAGGAGCGGCGCCCGAACTCGCGCTACGCCAAGCTCGAGACCTGCCGCCACGAGGTCAGCGCGGCCGAGTCGCTGTTCCGGGCCGAGCGCATTCCGGTGCTGAGCACCACCAATACCTCGATCGAGGAGATTTCCAGCAAGGTGATGTCGACCCTGGGCATCGAGCGGGTGATGTACTGACGCAGCGCGGACCGGGGCTGCCGGGCGGTTCACTGCACGGCGTGTAGGATCGCGTCATGGCCAATGTCGACTCCACTCGTGTCCGGATGCCCGCACTGGGCCGCTTCGGCTGGCTGATGGCGCTGTATGCCGAGAACCACGTCCGGCTCACCCGGCTGTTCCATCCCGGCGACCTGTCTCCCGGCCCCTACCTGTCACAGGCGCCGGGTACCCCGACGGTCCGACTCGACGTGATCGCGCAGCATCGCTACACCACCGAACTGCGGCTGAGCTACACCATGCTCGATCCGCTGACCGGCGAGCCGGACCCCTCCGCGCACCTGCGCCTGTATCGCGACGCCGGCCAGGTCGAGGCGACGCATTGCTACGTCGGCCGGCGCTGGCAGGACGTCATCGGCATGTTTCCGCCGCCGGCCGAAGTGGTCGACCACCGCTTGCGCATGAACACGTTCCTGGGCAAGTGGCTGCAGTATCTGGTGGAGCAGGGCCATGGGGTTGCAACTTTGCGTCCGAATCTGGATGATGCGCGCCTCGCTCGCAACGAAGCCGAACTTCTCGGCTGAAGGCACCCACCCGGAGGCCGCAAGTTGCGAGTGAGATGGAAGCGAAAACTTGTTGACGTTGCCGCACGGCATCCCTACAATTTCGCGCTTCCCACTGTGGGGCCATAGCTCAGCTGGGAGAGCGCCTGCATGGCATGCAGGAGGTCGGCGGTTCGATCCCGCCTGGCTCCACCACAATTTCGTCGCGAACCATAAGGCCGGTCCGCGACATGATGCAGGCTTCTGCGTCCCCATCGTCTAGAGGCCTAGGACACCACCCTTTCACGGTGGACACCGGGGTTCGAATCCCCGTGGGGACGCCACTCAACGCTCTGCGAACGGGTTGCTTCGATGCGAAGCGGCCCGTTTTTTTTTGTCCCGCGCGGCACACTGCCGTCATGACGGATCGACGCCACAGGAGTAGCGTTTCGCCAGGCGCCTAGGGGGGGGGAGACGGACGTGAGATCGATGCATGAGGCCGACCGGATCGCGTTGATCCGCAGTCTGGATCTGTTGTCGCTGGCGGGGCATCCTGAATTGGACAGAATCGTGTCCCTGGCTGCGTTCGCATTCCGGGTGAAGACGGTGCTCATCTCCCTGGTCGACGAGGTGGACCAGCACTTCCTGTCCTGTGTCGGCACCGAGCTGCGCGGGAGCAGCCGCGAGATCTCGGTCTGCACGCATGCAATCGAGCAGGACGACATCTACGAGGTCTGCGACCTGACCGCCGACCCGCTGTTCGCGCGCAATCCGCTGGTCACGCAGGCCCCTTGCATGCGGTTCTACGCCGGTGCGCCGCTGGTGCTCGGCGACGGCTACAAGGTCGGAACGATCTGCTTGATCGACTACGCGCCCCGCCGGCTGGACGATGTCGAGCGCGAGCAGCTACGTTCGTTTGCGCACCTGGTGGTGGGGCAGATCTCGCTGCTCCGGTCGATGGGGCGGCGCGACCCGGTGACCGGCCTGGCGAACCGCCAGCAGCTGGCTTGGGACCTGCGCGAATCGCTGCGGCATGCATCGCCCGGGATACCGGCCCTGTCGTACCTGTGCATCATCGACGTGCTCGATCTGGCCAGCGCCCACCGCTTGAACCAGGCGCTGGGGGTGGCGCCGGTCGAATCGATCATCCGGCAGTTGGGCTATCGCCTGACAGACGCCCTGGGCGACACCGCACGGCTGTACCACGTCGGCGTGACCCGGTTCGCCTTCGTGCTGGCGAACGTGGCGGAAGGAGACGTCGAGGCGGTCCTCGAAGACCTGCGCGAGCGGCTCAGCGAGCCGGTGATGAGCAGCGGCTTGACCTTGCAGGCCGTGTTCCACGCCGGTGTGGCGAGTTTCTCCGCGGACGATGCCGCCGATGTGCTGCGCCGTGCCGTCACCGCGATGCATGCGTCGCTGGAGACCGGCGCGACGTGGTGCGCGTACGACCGTGATCGCGACGCCCGCCTGCAACGTCATTACCGCCTGGCCACGCAGGTCGAGCGCGCGCTGGAGACGCATGAGTTCTCGCTGATGTACCAGCCCCGGCTGCGTCTGTCGACCGGGCGTCTGCGCTCGGTCGAGGCCTTGCTGCGCTGGCGGCATCCCGAGTACGGCAACATCGCCCCCGACGAGTTCATCCCGGTCATCGAAGGCACGACGCTGATGCCGTTGGTCACCCGCTGGGTGCTGCGCCAGGCGCTCGTGCAACTGCAGGCCTGGGAGCAGCAGGGGGTCGTGCTCGACATCTCGGTCAACCTGTCGGGTGCGGATTTCCGCGATGGACAGCTGCCGGATTACGTCGCCGGGCTGGCCCGCGAGTTCGGCGTCGCGCCGCCGCGACTGGAGCTGGAGGTCACCGAGGGCGAATGGCTGCGCGACAAGGGCCGGGTCGCCGCCCAGCTCGCCGCGCTGCAGGCGCAGGGGTTCAACATCGCGATCGATGATTTCGGCGCGGGCTACAGCAACTTCTCGTATCTCAACGAGCTGCCCGCCACCACGATCAAGATCGACCGCGGGCTGCTCGCCGGCATCGAGACCAGCGAGCGCCGCGCGCGGCTGGTCAGGACGGTGCTCAAGCTGTCGGCCGAACTGGGCTATCGCACGGTCGCCGAGGGCGTGGAATCGCCCGAGCAGATGGCCAGACTCCGCGAATGGCAGTGCGACGAGGCGCAGGGCTATCTCGTCTCGCGGCCGCTCACGCCCGAGGCATTGGTCGCGCTGCTCCGGCAACAGGCGGATGCGGAGGGCGTGCCGCTCGCCGGTGCCGGGCGGCACGGCCCGGTATAATCGGCACCGATGCCCCGGATCTCCGCCACTGCCGTCCGCATCCTGCTGCTCGCACTGCTGCTGATCGAGGCGACGGGCGTCGTCTTCGCTTCGCCCCCGATCCCGCGCGATATCGCGACGCACGACGCCGGCCATGGAGGCGGCGCCGATGCTTCTCCTTGTCACGGCGATGCCGAGCAGGCGCCGTCGGAACCGGGCAGGGCCAACACACCCCACGCGGCGTGCGACGACGACGGTTGCCGTTGCCTCCACGGCTGCAGCATCGCGCTCATGCCGCGTCTCCGCCCACTGATGCTGCTGCCCCGGCCGACGCGCCACGACGCGCACGGACTGCAGGTGCGTGCAGATCCTGCCCCTGTCCAACCGAACCGCCCTCCCATCGCCCACCTCTGATCCGCATCGATCGCCCACCCCGCGAGGGGCAGGGCGCAGCGCCCGTGTGACCGGGCTCCCTACGGATGGAGTAGCGATGACTTCCGATATGTTCTCTGGCCGCGGCGGCTTCGATCCCGCGCGCCGCCGTTTTGTCCAGGGCCTGGCGCTCGGTGGCCTGGCCGCCGGCCTCGGCGCCTGGCCGCGCCCGTCCTGGGCACTGCAATCCCCGCACGGCCGGATCCTGGCCGGCACCGACTTCAACCTGGTGGTCGGCGAGACACTGGTGAACTTCACCGGCCGCACCCGGCCGGCCGCGACCCTCAACGGCAGCCTGCCCGCGCCGATCCTACGCTGGCGCGAAGGCACGACGGTCACCTTGCGCGTGCGCAATGCGCTGCCGGCCGGCTCGATCTTCGGCGACATGACCTCGGTGCACTGGCACGGCATCGTGCTGCCGGCGAACATGGACGGCGTGCCGGGCATGAGCTTCGACGGCATCCATCGCGGCGAGACGTTCCAGTATCGCTTCGACGTACGCCAGGGCGGCACCTACTGGTACCACAGCCATTCGGGGTTCCAGGAACAGGCGGGCATGTACGGCGCGCTGATCATCGACCCGATCGCGCCCGAACCCTTCGCCTACGACCGCGACTACGTCGTGCTGCTGACCGACTGGACCGACCTCGATCCGCATGCGCTGTTCACGCGGCTCAAGCAGATGGCCGAGCACGACAACTGGTACAAGCGCACGGCCGGCGACTTCGCCCGCGACGTGCGTCGCGACGGCTGGCGCGCCACGCTCGCCGACCGCCGCGCGTGGGGGCAGATGCGGATGACGCCGACCGACCTGTCCGACGTCAATGCGCACACCTACACCTACCTGATGAACGGCACGACGTCGCCAGGCAACTGGACCGCCCTGTTCCGGAGCGGCGAGAAGATCCGCCTGCGTTTCATCAACGGCTCGGCGATGACCTACTTCGACGTCCGCATCCCGGGCCTGAAGATGACCGTCGTCGCGGCCGACGGCCAGTACGTGCACCCGGTGACGGTCGACGAGTTCCGCATCGCCGTGGCCGAGACCTTCGACGTGATCGTCGAGCCTTCAGGCCAGGATGCCTACACGATCTTCGCCCAGGACATGGGCCGGACCGGCTTCGTCAGCGGCACGCTCGCCGTAAGGGAGGGCTTGCGCGCACCGGTCCCTGCGGTCGACCCACGGCCGATCCTGACCATGGACGACATGGGCCACGGCGGCATGCATGGCATGGATCATGGTGCGGGGCAGGGCATGGGGCAGGACGGCCATGCGGCAGGCGCGCACGGTGACGGCCACGACCACACTGCAATGGGCCATGCCGACATCGGACATGGCACCACGACGATGCAGACGCATCCCGACAGCGAGCGCGGCAATCCGCTCGTCGACATGCAGACCATGACCCCGGCGCCGAAGCTCGACGATCCCGGCATCGGCCTGCGCGACAACGGCCGCACGGTGCTGACCTACGGGGCGATGCGCAGCCTGTTCGACGACCCGGATGGCCGCGCGCCGTCGCGCGATGTCGAGTTGCACCTGACCGGCCACATGGAGAAGTTCGCCTGGTCGTTCGACGGCATCAAATTCAGCGACGCCGCGCCATTGCGGCTCAACTACGGCGAGCGCCTGCGCATCGTGCTGGTCAACGACACGATGATGACCCATCCCATCCATCTGCACGGCATGTGGAGCGACCTGGAGGACGACGACGGTCGCTTCCAGTTGCGCAAGCACACCGTCGACATGCCGCCCGGAACGCGCCGGAGCTTGCGCGTGCGCGCCGATGCGCTCGGACGTTGGGCGTTCCACTGCCATCTGCTGTACCACATGGAAGCGGGCATGTTCCGCGAAGTGCAGGTGGTCGAATGAGCACCGTCACATCGCATCGCAAGTGCATGCCCACGTTGCTCGCCGCTGCGCTGCTCGTTGCAGGCGGCACGCAGGCGCAGGACCACGCGCATGGCCACGGCCATGGCGAAACGCATCGACCGCCGTCGACGGCCGCATCGCATGGCGCGTCCGCACACCGGCACCCTGCCCCCGCTGCGCCCAAGCAAGCCGGGCAGGGCGCGCATCGACCCATTGTGGAAACGACCCGTCCGCATCCCCGGACGGACCATGGCGTACATGCGGATCGGACGGCGCACGAGACACCTGCTGACGATGCGGCGCGCCTGCAACAGGCGATGCCCGCAAGTGCCCGACATCCCGCCCGCGATGATTCGCAGGTGGACCACTCCAGAATGAATCATGCTGGGATGGATCACGCAGGGATGGAGGCTGCAGCAGGACACCCAGCAGCCGCCGAGATGGAGGGCCACGCCGGACCTGCGCCTGGGGCAGGCGACTTGCCTGCGGATGCGCCTCCGCGCACGCCAATCCCTGCGCTCACTGAGGCCGATCGCGAGGCCGCATTTCCGTCGTTGCATCCCCATGCGATGGGCGATTCGGCGATCCGCCATCTGGTACGCGTCGACCGACTCGAAGGCTTCGATACCGATCACGGCCATGGCCTGGGCTGGGAAGTGGACAGCTGGATCGGCGGCGATCTGCACCGCTTGTGGCTCAAGTCCGCCGGCGAGCGCGTGGCCGGCCGCACCCACGACGCTTCGCTGGATGCGCTCTATGGCCGCAGCGTGTCGCCGTGGTGGGACGTCGTCGCCGGCGCTCATCACGTGTTCGCGCCGGGGCGTGCCAAGACCTACGCAAGTCTCGGCGTGCAGGGGCTGGCGCCGTACTTCTTCGAAGTCTCGGCAATGGCGCACGTCGACGATCGCGGCCGCGTGCTCGCCGAGCTGGAGATCGAGTACGAATTGTTGCTGACCAACCGCCTGATCCTGCAGCCGGCGGTCGAGCTCTCGGCCGCCAGCGAGTCGGATCCCGCGCGCCGGATCGGCAGTGGTTTGAACGGGATCGAAGCCGGTCTGCGGTTGCGCTACGAGGTCACCCGGCGCTTTGCGCCGTACATCGGCGTCGTGCACGAGCGCAGCTTCGGCCAGACCCGGGCGCTGGCGCAGGCCGACGGCGGCAGCGGACGCGAGACGCGCTGGGTGATCGGGGTCAGGACCTGGTTCTAGCCGACGCGGTCTAGTCCTGGCGGCAGCGCCGGACCGATGCGCCGGGGCCTTCGGCCCCGGTCGCCATCGGACGCGCATGCGCCACCAGCGTGAGCAGCATCTTGCCCGGTTCCTCGTTCATGACCTCGTGTGCCGACTGCTCGAACCAGACCAGTTCCTTGCACGGCGCGTCGACGGTCGCGAACCATTCGGCCGCCAGTTCGGACGACACATTGTGGTCGTGGCGACCCAGGAACAGGAACAACGGGGTCTGGAGCTCGCGGATCGTGGTCATGTCCAGCGTCAGGACCCCGGACAGGAGATGCGTCATCGAGTAGTCATTGCCGGCCCAGACCGCTGCCAGATCGGCATCGGTGTACTCGGGTGCCAGCCACAGGGCCGCAGCCTCGGCCTGTCCGCCGCGGCGGTTGTGGACCATGCCGCCGTAGTGGTTGAGCCATTTGCGTTGCTTGAACAGATCGTCCAGCGGGACCGGCGCCGTGCCCTGCGCGTAGGGCTGCAGCGACATCAATTCCTCGACAGCTTCCGCATTGCCGTCCTGGCGAGCCTGTTCCAGCGTCCATGCCCAGCCACGACGCTCGCTTTCCGGTGCATTCGAGATCTGGCCGACGCCGATGTAGGCATGCAGCCACTCCGGCCGCTGTCGCGCCACCTCGAGTCCCAGATAACTGCCCCAGGACTGGCCCAGCACGAAGATCCTGTCCTGCGAGAACGCCTCGCGCAGCCAGGCCACCATCTCCACGGCATCGGCCACCATGCGTTCGCGGGTCATCGTCGGGGCGATCGCGTCGGGATCATGGCTCGCGTAGGTTTTGCCCGCGCCGCGCTGGTCCCACTGCACGACGGTGAAAAACTCCTCCCAGCCACGCTGGAAGTACCAGCTCGTCGGCATCGACACCCAACCCGGACCGCCGTGGAGCATCAACAGCACGGGATTGCGGCGATCGCTGCCGCGAATGGAAACCCATTGATCGATGCCGCCGATCCGGACTTTCTCGAGGCGTTCGACACCGTGATCGGTGACCACGCGCCGCATGTCGGCAACGATGGCCACGCTGTCTTCCCGGGTCTTGGACACCTGCGCGTCGGCGGCGTGCAGAGACGTTGGCAGCAGAAGGAGCGCGAGCGCTGCCGCAGCGCACGCGGTGGACAGCAGCATGGCAGCAGTTGCGGGCCGGAGAATGCGGCGAAGCGACATCGAATGCCTGTCATGATGGAACGGGGCGCCGATGATGCCATGCCACAGCGGGCAGGACTGCCGGATGCGCGCGCATGCAGGACGGCGCCACGGTCCGCGTCACACCAGCGCGGTGTGGATCGTCAGCGCATCTGGCCTTGCGACGCTGCCTCCGCACCATCGGCCCGGGTTGCCTGAGCAAGTGAACGCAGCGCGGCGCGCATGACGCGGGCGGCGGGCCCGAGCGGGCGGTCGTTGCGGTGCGCCAGATACGACGCGAGATCCACGCGCCCGTGTTGACCGAGCGCGGGGACATCGAGCCGCTTCAACCGTCCCGACGCCAGTTCGGCCTCGACGGCCCACAGCGGCAACCGGCCCCAGCCCAGGCCTTCGCTGATCATCACGTGCTTGATGTCCTGTCCGGCCACCCGCCAGGTGCTGGGCGACAGCACGCCGAAATCCTTGTCCGCGCTCCGTGCGCTGGCGTCTTCGAGCACGATCTGCAGATGCTCGGCCAGCGCCGATGGCGTCAGGCCGCCGGGCGGGCTGGCCAGCGGATGGCCGGCTGCGGCCACCGCGACGAACGCCACCGGCGACAAAGCCTCGAGCTGGATCTCCGGCTCCCGGAACTCTTCGCCCACGGTGATGGCGAGCGTGCAACGTCCCTCGCGCAGCGCGGCCAGCGGCTCGCCCAATGGGGCTGCACGCAGACGCACGGCGACGGACGGGTAGTGTCGATGCATCGCGTCGAGGGCGTGGGCGACCGCGTGGATCGGGAACAGCGTATCGACGACCAGCGACAGGCCCAGTTCCACACCTTCGCCCAATCCGCGTGCGCGGGCGCGCATCGCATCGGCCCGCAGCACGATGCCCCGGGCATCGGCGAGCAGGGCACGCCCCTCGGGGGTCAGGGCCGGCCGACGACCGGAACGGTCGAACAGGCGTACCCCCAATTGCGTCTCCAGACTTGCGATTGCGTGACTCACCGCAGATTGCACCCGCCGGATGCGCTTTGCGGCCGCGCGGAAGCTTCCGGTGTCGGCCACGGCCACCAGGACGCGCAGTTGGTCGAGGGTCAGGCCGTCGATCATTGATCTATTCCATCGATCGGATCGAGCAAAATATTAGCACTTCCGTAGATCGGATGGCGCTGCGAAGGTGGCCACGATTCCCGTGGAGATACTTCGCATGCCCAGGGTTCTGGTGCTGTACTACTCGGCCTACGGCCATATCGAAACGATGGCGCACGCGGTTGCCGACGGCGCCCGGGGCGCCGGCGCCGAGGTTGCGGTCAAGCGGGTGCCCGAACTGGTGCCCGAAGGCGTGGCCAGCCGCGCGGGTTACAGAACCGACCAGTCCGCTCCGGTCGCGACCGTGGCCGAGTTGCCGGAGTACGACGCGATCGTCGTGGGCACGCCGACGCGCTACGGCAACATGGCCGCGCAGATGAAGAATTTCCTCGACCAGACCGGCGGACTCTGGGTCCGCGATGCGCTGGTGGGGAAAGTCGGCAGTGCGTTCACATCGACCGGCAGCCAACACGGCGGCCAGGAAACCACGCTCCAGTCCACCCACACCGTGTTGCTGCATCTGGGCATGGTGATCGTGGGCCTGCCGTACACGTTCAAGGGCCAGCTGCGCATGGACGAGGTGACCGGCGGAACGCCGTACGGGGCATCGACGCTGGCCAGTGCAGAGAACGACCGCGATCGCCAGCCCAGCGCCAACGAACTGGAAGGCGCCCGGTTCCAGGGCGCCCATGTGGCCCGGATCGCCGCGGCCCTGGCCGGGCACGCCGGGCTGCGAGGGGAGGCGTCACCATGACCTCGCATCGCCTAGATGGGCCCGTGCCCATGGCTGCCACGAGGGACCGGCTCGCGCTGTCGCTGGTCGTTGGTGCGGGCATCGTCTCCGCCTTCCAGGTGGGCAAGGCGACCCTGGCGCTGGAATCGATCCGCCTGGATCTGGGCGTGGACTTGTCGGCCGCCTCCTGGGTGCTGTCGGCGTTCGCGATGGTCGGGGCGCTGGTCAGCGTGCTGGTCGGGGCGGTGTCGGACCGGATTCAGGCGCGCCCGACGGTCGTCGCCGGGCTGCTGCTGCAGGCGGTCGGCTCGGCGCTGGGCGCGATGGCACCGGGCCTTGGCCTGCTGCTGGCGGCACGGGCGCTGGAAGGGCTGGGTTTTCTCGCCGTGACCGTGGCCGCGCCTGTGCTGGTGGTGGCGGCAACGTCCCCCGCGACACGCAAGCAGGCGTTCGCCGCGTGGGCGATGTTCATGCCCCTGGGGATGGCGCTTGTGCTGTTCGCGGCACCGGGACTGGCCACCCTGGGATGGCGCGGCCTGTGGTGGGCGAATGCGGCCCTGCTGGCTGTGTATGCACTGGTCCTGGTGTCGGGCACACGGGATCTGCGTCCAACCGAGGGGCAGGGCGAGGGCCGCCACTGGCGGCACGGCCTGCGACGGGTGCTCGAAGACAGGGGCGCATGGTGGCTCGCCGGCCAGTTCTGCGCCTACACCGCGATGTTCTTCGCCCTGTTCGGATTCCTGCCGACGCTCCTTGGCGAGCGTCTCGGGGTCGGCGGATCCACCGCCGGCATGCTCAGCGCGATCGCCGTTCTGGCCGGCGCAGCCGGATGTCTGGCCGGCGGCATGCTGCTGCAGCGCGGCCTCGACGCGCCCCGGATCCTGCGCGCGAGCTTCGCGACCCTGGCGCTGTGCAGTCTGGGCATTCTGGCCCTGCCACTGCCCGGCGAACTGGCTTACCTGCTGTGTGTGCTGTTCTCGTTCGTCGGGGCATTCATTCCGGTCGCGATCTTCGATGCGGCGCCGCGCCTGGCCAGGCGACCGGGCACGCTCGGCTCGATCGTGGGCCTGGCCACGCAAGGCAATAACGTCGGGATCGTCATCGGCCCGGTACTCGCCGCAGGCGTGGCCAGCGCCGGGAGCTGGCACTGGGTGGCACTGCCGCTGGTGCTGATCGCCCTGCTGGCGATGCACGCCGCGCCTGCCGGCCGGCACCCGTTGGCGCCAGGCCAATGAGGGCGATTGCCGGCATCGCTGTGCTCGCCTTGGCCGGGGGATCGATGTGCCAGGCGCAGGCGGACGTGACGCTGCCGCCGGTGAACCTCGGTGACAGTACGTTTCAGGACGGGATCGCTGGGCCGGGCTGGATGGCCCAGCTGACCCTGTCGGCGCATCGTGCGCAACGGTTTCGGGATGACCGTGGGCAACGTACGCTCGATGCAGCGCAGTTCGAATCCGTGGTGCTGCTCGGCCAGCTCAGCGTGATCTCCAACCGCCGCGTCCTGGGCGCCCATTGGGGTGGAGAACTCATCGTGCCGTGGGTCCATGCGCAAAGCACGCCCGCGCACGACAGCCCTGTGCACACGCACGGCCTCGGCGATGTCTTCATCAGTCCGCTGATTCTGCAATGGCCGCAGACGCGCCTCGGCGGACGGCCGTTCTGGCAGCGCCTCAACCTCAATGTGACCCCGCCCACCGGACGCTACAGCACGCCCGGCCGCCTGGACGCGGGACGCAACGTGCTGCAGTTCAATCCGCACTACGCGTTCACCTGGGAGCGGTCCGATGCCTGGGAGCTCAGCGGTCGCGTGCACTACCTGTGGACCCGTGCCAACCACGATCCCGCGCCCGATCTCGACGCCGCCGACGTGCAGGCCGGGCAAGCGGTGCATCTCAACGCATCGATCTCGCGTTCGGCTGGCCAGGACCTGCGCATCGGCGCTGCGCTGTACGCGCTGGTCCAGGTCACCGACGACCGCATCGACGGCGTTCCACAACCGGGACGCGAGCGCATTGTGGGTGTCGGGCCCGCACTGGGCTGGTCGCGTGGCGCCGTCTCACTGCACGCCGCGGCGTACATCGAGACCTTGGCGAAGGATCGCTCCGAAGGCACCCGGCTCAGTCTGCGTTACGCCGCGCGATTCTAGGCAAAGCCCCCGCGCAGGCGCGGAGGAGGGCCTTCGGCCGTCGCCCGATCACCGGGCGACGGCGCGCTCGTTCGAGACCTCATCGCGCAGCCACTGGCAGAACGCGTCCACGGCCGGCGTCGGCACCGGCGTGTCGCGGCGCACCAGCCAGAACGCGTACGCATTCTCCGACGCCTGCGCGTAGGGTTGGACCAGCCGGCCTTGCTGAAGGTCGTCCGCGACCAGCGGACCGATTCCCAGTGCCACCCCGTGCCCGGCGATCGCAGCTTCCTGCGCGAGGTAGGCGCTGGTGAACACCGGCCCGGTGCCGGCGTCGGCGTCGGCCGCACCTGCAGCCGCGAGCCAGTCCACCCAGCCGGGTACGCCGGGCCGGCCGACCGCCGTCCGATCGTGCAGGAGCGTGTGGTGGCGCAGGTCGGCAGGCGCGTGCAGCGGATGGGGGCCGTGCAACAGGGCAGGCGCGCAGACGGGGAACACCGGCGCATCCATCAGGCGTTCCGCATGCACGTCCGTATAGCCGCCGGCGCCATAGCGAAGCCCCACATCGAGGCCATCGCGCACGAAGTCCGCCGGGGCGTCGCCGGTTTCGATCCGGACCTGGATGCCGGGCCATACCCGATGGAAACGATGCAGCCGCGGCACCAGCCACTTCGCCGCAAAGGATTCGAGCGTTGTCACCCGCAGCACCGTTGCGGCCTGGGACATCGCCTGGTCCAGTGCCCGATCCAGATGCCCGAACACCTCGCCCAGCGTCGCCGCCAGTGCCTGGCCCGCTTCGGTGAGCTCGACCGCACGGTGATGACGCTGGAACAGAGGCAGCCCGAGATACGCCTCCAGTTGCTTGACCTGATGGCTGACCGCGGCCGGGGTCACGAACAACTGACGGGCCGCGGCATTGAAACTCAGATGGCGCGCCGCCGCCTCGAAGGTGCGGAGCGCATTGAGCGGAGCGGGGCGGCGAGATCTCACAAGAGGTGCGACCGTTCGAGGCGGCAAGCATCGTATCGCGTTAGTTTTTCTGATGCGAACGACAACACAACTCGTTTGTCGCGTGCGCGCAGCATCGCGACCATGCGCGGGCTTCCCACAGGACAACTGCCATGCGCGTCGAGGAATTGTGTTCGGATGTAGTGATGTTTGTCGGCGATGAGGTCGAATCCGTCGCCACCGCGTTCGTCGACCACGACGAGGTGCTGCTGGTCGATGCACTGGGCAGCGAAGCCGACGCGGCGTGGCTGCGCGACACCTTGTGCGGACAGATGGGGAAGACGGTGCGCCTGATCGCGACCACACACTTCATGAGTGACCACATCGCGGGCCTGGTGCAATTTCCCGGTGCTCGGGTCCTGGCGCACCGGCACCACCGGCAGACCTTCCTGTCGCAGAATCGCCGCGTCGACGCGTTCTACCGAGAACCTGACTTCGTCTTCAACGACATGGCGCTGCGCTGGGGCCGGCACCAGTTGCGCCTGCTCTACAACCCGGGCAAGTCCATGGATCACGTCAGCGTGGACGTGCCGAGCGCTGATCTGGCCTGCGTGGGCGACAACATTGTCGGGAACATCGTGTACCTGTCGAAAGCCGATCCGCAATTGCAGCGCGCCGCCATCGGTCGGATCCGTCAGTTCGGGCGCGCGCGAATCATCGGTGGACACATCGGCGTCTTCGATGCAACGGTGCTCGAGCACGCCCAACAGTATCTCGACAACATCCAGCGGCACGTCGTGCGCATCCGCAGGCAGGCATCGCCGGACACGGTCGCGGCACGCATTGCCGAGATCCGGATCGAGGACTGTGTCGCACCGGGCGTCGTGCCGGTCGCCTTCGAGCGCGCATGGCACACCCACAATCTCGAAGCGATCGTCGCGCAATCCATCTTCGCGCTGGATGCGGCGCTGGCGTCGATGGAGCAGGGCGCATGAGGGCCGTCGCACGCGCCCGGCCGGTCGATTCCGGCCGCAGGCGCTTTCTGACGGGCTGCACGGGCCTGGCCGCGACGATGGTGCTGCCGAGTGCGGTCTGCAGCGCGGCGGCCGCACCACAACCGCTGCGGATCCAGCGTTTGGCCTGGGCGGGGATCCGGCTGCAATTGCCGGAGGCGACACTGTTCATCGACCCGCTCGTCGATCCGCAGGCGTGGGGCGCTTCGCTTCCAGACACACTTGTGCCGGTGGGCGATGCCATCGGCGAGGCCAGTGTGCTGATCACGCATGGCCATTCGGACCACTTCGATCTCCAGGCGACCGCATCTGCCTTGCGACAAGGCGGCGTGTTCGCCTATCCAGCCGGGCTCCACCCCAGCCCGTTGCCTGACGGCGTCCGTGCCAGGCCGAGCCCGCTCTGGGAGCCGCAGCTGATCGGCGACTTCACCGCCACGCCCGTGCCAGCAGCCGATGGCTATGGAGACACCCAGGTCTCGTGGGTCGTGTCCGCTGGCGGGCGGCGCATTTTCCATGGCGGCGACACGCTATGGCACGGCCATTGGTGGCGGATCGGCCGTCAGTTCGGGCCGTTCGACGCGGTGTTCCTGCCGGTCAACGGTGCCCGGTTCGGGTGGCGACGCCCCGTCAGTGGCTTGCCCGGTGTGCTGACGCCCGAGCAGGCAGTGGCCGCGGCCGCGATTCTGGGCGCGCGCACGTTGGTGCCGATCCATTATGGGGTTCGTGACATGGAGGCCTACGTCGAGGTGGACGATCCCATCGGCGCACTCCGTGCCGTCGCCCGACAACGGGATGTTCCGGTGCAGGTGTTGACGCCCGGAGACTGGATCGCGTGGCCGCCCTGAGTGGGCTGCAACCGCGCGTCAGCCACTGGAGCCGTCGACGCGTCACATCCCAGCGTGCCGAATCGTCAAACCTATATCTGGGCACACGCGCCCGCGCTGGAGACTGACGATGCACGCCACCGATTCCCCCTCACAACCGGTGCCGGTCGACCGAGTACTGCCCGATGTCTATCGCGCACTACTCGCCGTGCACACAGCCAACGATCGCCACGGACTACCGCAGGCCTTGCGCCACCTGATTCATCTGCGCGCCTCACAGATCAACGGCTGCGCGTATTGCATCCGCATGCACACCCGTGAGGCGAGGGCGGACGGCGAGACCAACGCACGTCTCGACCATCTCGCCGGCTGGCGGCACATGACGGACTACACCCCGGCCGAACGCGCCGCATTGGCCTGGACGGAGGCACTGACGCGTCTCGGTGGCGATCGAGAGCCGGACATCGGGGCGTTGCGCACGCAGTTGCGCACACACTTCGAAGACCCGATGATCGCGGCGCTGACCGTGGAAGTGGCGATGATCAACCAGTGGAACCGCATCGCGATCGCCAATCACTGACATGACCGATCGGCCCGACGATGGCATCGCCGCATTCGATCACGCCCGCCCTGGGCTGCTCGGCCTGGCGTATCGGCTGCTCGGCTCGCGGGCCGATGCGGAAGATGCGGTGCAGGACACCTACCTGAAATGGCAGCGGGCCGATCGCGCGACAATCGTGTCCGCAGGCGCCTGGCTGACCACCGCGTGCACCCGGCATTGCCTGGACCTGCTGCGCAATGCCCATCGCAACCGAGTCGACTACGTCGGCACCTGGCTGCCCGAGCCACTGCGCATTGCCGACGACATCGAGCCGCAGGCCGCCGCTGAGCTGGCGTCGACGCTGACGTCGGCCTTCCTGCTGCTGCTCGAACGGCTGACCCCGAGGGAACGCGCGGCCTACCTGCTGCACGAGATCTTCGAGATGGACTACACGGACATCGCCAAGGCACTGGACATGCAGGAACCGGCGTGCCGGAAACTCGTCTCGCGCGCCCATGCGCACGTCGGGCATCCGCGTGTGCGGCACATCACACCGCCGGCGCGACAGACTGAACTGCTGACCGCCTTCGAACGCGCCATCCGTAGCGGACAGACCGAGCAGCTTGCGCTGCTCCTCTCGCGAGACGTGCGTCTTGCCGCCGACGGCGGCGGAAAGGTTTCTGCGGCGCGCCGGATCATGGTCGGGGAGGGCGAAGTGCTGCGGTTCATCGCAGCGGGCCTGCATATCTGGTGGGCCGACTACGCCTTCGAGCGCGTGATCTTCAATGGCCACCTGGGCCTGATCCTGCGCGACGCGACGGGGACGGTGACCGCGGCAGCCTCTTTCTCCTATGACGAGACTGGGCGCCTGTCCGACATCTTCATCATGCGTAACCCCGACAAGCTATCGCGGGTGGAGCAGGTTGCTGCCGCGGTTCAATGACATGCGCTGCGTCTGTGCATGGAGATGCCGACACCCCATGAGGCCACTGGATAGCGGCCTCATGGAGGTGGACTGATGGCTAAGCTAAGCGCAGGCCTCAGCGATGCAACGGCGGTACATGCCTTCACAGCCGACCGTCGTCGTAGACGGATCGTCCAAACAGGCAACGTAGCGGTCCCAACAATGGGGTGCCAGACAACTCTGCGCTGTGGCCAAACCCGCGACACTCAGTGCTGCGCCGCCCACGATGCCGAGCAGTACGGATTTCATCTTCATCGGGTGGACTATTCCCTGAGTCCGCTCCGGTAATTTACATAATGTACATTCGTCCCGTTGTTGGACGCGTAACCCGTTGATGCGTCAGCGGTTTGCGTGCCGCCGAGGCCGAAGGAGGCGAGCAAAACGACCCCGAGCGTCGCGACCTTCGCCACGCTCGGGCGGGCTCGGTCCAACACCGATTCCAGCGCACGGCGCACGGCCGTGATTCGCACCGCGTCTGCCTGGATGCCCACCAGCCACGGCCCCGGATCGGCGATGGATGCCATCTCGCACAGTTGCATCACTCGCTCTGGCGGCATCGGCGAACCCTTGCCGTGGCGCCATTGGCTGACGGCAGTCTTGTTCACGCCCAAGGCATCCGCGACTTCGCTGTAGTTCTCATAGCCGCATGCGTCCTTGACAGCTTCGAGTAGTTGTGCCGCGTAGCTCATGGCGGGCTCCGGATGACCGTTCGTCGGGAAGTTCAGTGAATTACGCTACTCGCGCTTGACGAGTTAAGCAAATCAGTGCACCTTCCCAGTCGGTTCACCGATTCGGTTAACCGCCCGGCCCCTCGGCACCCCCCGAGGGTGACCGGGATACCGGGTAGGGGGTGCAGGGGAAAGACCATGGAAGACTTCGACGCACGGCTCCAACTTGCGGAGCTTGAACGCTTGGCAGACGCCGCCGACAAGCGCGCCGAGTATTGGCGTGATCAGGGCGATTTCTACTTCGCTGATATGTGGGTCCGCGCTGCGGCCGGTCACCGCGAAGTCGCCGCCGACATCAAGCGCAATTTTCCCGAGGTGCTCGCATGACCATGCAGCACGTCATCGACGCCGCCTCCGATGCGGCCTTCGAGCGTTATGCCGGTCTCCTGGCCGAGAACGCACGCCCCGGCTCCAACCGCGATTTGTTCGGTGACCCTCGCGTCGCCGAGTGGCGCGGCGTTTGGCTGACTTGCGAGCGCGAGCGCGCGGCGGTGCAGTCATGACCTGTGCGATCGTTCAGCCGTCCGAGATTCAAGAACTCGGCCGCGTACTCGTCCAACTCTGGATGATCACCATCGGCGGCATGGTGCTGCTCTACACCGACTTTGGCTGGTGGTACGACCGTCTCCACGCTCATGCGCGCCGCCGTCGCATTCGTGCCATTCGCGCTCGCAAGGCGGCTCTCCATGGCTGACGGTTGCCTTACGCCTGAAGTGATCGAAGCGGCTTGGGCGCGTCGCACTGCCGACGCGTCTGCGCTCGTCGCGACGTGCCTTCCGTTCGCGTCGAAGGCTGGCCGCGAAGCGGCCGGCCTTGGGCTTGTCCCTTCTTCAACAAGTGGCCCAGCGCCACGCATCGGCCGCGTTTCGGTCGAACTCGATCAAAACCGCATCCGGGCTACTCGCCTCCGGAAGAGCGTAATTACGGGAGCGAGATTGCATGACCAGGAAGCGCGGAAAGGCTCGCAGCGTGGTGCGTGGTACATGCTCACGGCGACCTACAGAGCGGGAGGTGACAGCAGCCCTCGCGACGTTAGCAATCTGGTTCGAGGCGTCCGGCGCTTCTTCCATAAAGTTGCAGGACGAAAGGGGCATGGGCGTCCGCTGTTCCGTTATCTCTGGGTCGGAGAACTCACCAAAGCCCTGCGACCCCACTACCACCTATTGATCTGGATTCCTCGCGGCTACTACCTGCCGAAGGCTGACAGGGCAGGGTGGTGGCCTCATGGCATGACCAAGATTGAGCGCGCCCGTAACGCGGTCGGCTATCTCGCCAAGTATGCGTCCAAGTTCTGCGGCGCAATGGCCGAAGCATTCCCCAAGGGCTTCCGCACGCACGGCGTCGGTGGTCTCAACGACGAATCCAAGCGTGAACTGCGCTGGTGGAAGTCTCCTCAGGATGCGCGCGACGCCCTCGGCGTCGATGCCGACATCCGCAAGGTTCCCGGCGGTTACGCCGATAAACGCACTGGCGAATTCTGGCCCTCGCCGTGGCGCGTCTACTTCGACAAGGGCCGGGTCATCGCTTGGAAACTAGAGGCAATCGCATGAGCCACATCATCGTCAAATCCGACGCCGTGCATACCCGCACGATTCCCGCACGCGCAGACCGTAAGGAAATCCATTTTCGCGAGCAGAAGGCCGCTATCGAAACCGGCGAGGATTTCCCGCAGCCCTTCAATGTCCAATTGGACGACGACCAGCGGCCCTATCCGCCCGGTCTCTATCAACTCGACCTGTCTAGTGTCGAGGTCAACGAATACGGCGGCTTGAAGTTCGGCCGCCGCGTACGGCTGGTCGGTCCCCTCGACCCGCCGAAGAAGGCGTAACCCATGAGTGCCCCGGCCCCGTTCTACGTCGTCGCCTGTGCTGCCGAGCATGTGCAGCAGGACGGCTCATGCGCGGTGCCGGTGCACCTGCCGTACCACCAGCCGGTGATTCCGCCCCTGTCGGCGGCTGATGGGTCCATCGTCGCGTTCTCCATCGTGGGGTGCTGGGCGCTGGGCTTGAAAGCGCGAATGGTCTTCCGGGCCGCGCGCGTGGGGCATTTCTGATCCACCTGGGCAATTCCGCCCGTCATCGAGAGAGAGAGAGTAACCATGAAGAGCAACATCGTTCGTTTCACCGATCGCGCCGCCTCCGCGCTGCGCACCACTGGCGGCAAGATTTCCGCGGGCATCACCGGCATGGCCGCGTCCGGCCTCGCGCTGGCCGAAGGCGAGGGCGCCGCCGTCGCTGGTGAGCTTTCCAGCGGCAAGTCCGAAATGGGCTTGGTGTTCGCCGCTGTTGCCGTTCTGCTGGGCGCCCTGCTGGTCTGGTCTTACATCAAGCGGTCGGCGCGCTGATCGCCCGATCTGATCCAACTCCCGGGCCTCTTCGCGAGGCCCGGTTTCTTTCGGGGAGAACGTCATGGGTTACTTCGTCATCATCGCGATTTGCGGCGCGGTGTGGATCGCGTTTGAGGGCGTGTGATGCGCCTGGGCAACTTCATCGCCCGCACCGCGATCCGGCGCGTTGTCTGGATCGTCGTGGGTGTCGTCATCTACGCCGTCCTTGCTCTGGTCTTGCCCGCTCACGCGCAGGCGTCTTGCAGCGGCAGTCAGTGCACAGATCGCGCGTCGGCATACGCGCTCGCGCAATCCCGAGCGCGTGACTACGCTGGTCCGAATGGTCGTGTTGAGTTCGCCAACGTTACACGCGGCTACTGGACCAACGCGGGTGAGAACTGGCGTGTGATGTTTCGGGGTTTCGACACCGAGGGACGTCGAATTGATGCCTTTGCGTACTGGCCCGTAGGCTCCGACTGCCCCAACGGGGGCACCTGGGACGATGCGACGCAGATGTGTCGCCGCGAATCCTGTGACGGCGGCGCGGTGATGATGTCGAACGGGCAATGCAGTCCCACGCCCGAAGAGTGCGAGGCGCACAACAAGTCTGGTGGGGGCTTCGGTGTCCAGACCTCCAAGCCGTTTCACTCGCGCTGTACCGGTGGGTGCATGCTCACGATGACGCCCGGCACTGGCTCTTGCAGCGTTATCAATTCCGACACTGGGCTGCAATTGTGTAATGGCGAATTCCGTATGACCGGCGTGTGTACGTCGGACGTCCCTGATGTCTTCATTCCCGGCGCCAACACGCTCGAAGAAGTTAAGGAGGACAAGCCGCAAGTTTGCTCGCCTGCTGCCGATGGTCAGACGTATTGCATTCGTCGCAATGGTGACCACTGCGCTACGTCCGCCAAGGGTCGTCAAATCTGCTGGAAACCCGGCGAGACCGGCACCAAGACCGATGGCGCTGTCGCCCAGGTGCGAAACGCTGGCGATCAGCCAATCACGCCCAAGCTTGACCTCCCGAGCGGCGACACCCTCCGCAAGTCCGGCCAGTCGATCACGACGACGACCACGGCAGGCGACGGTAGTGGAGGGCAGGGGAGCAAGACGACCACCACGACGACCAACTACACGACCATCCACGGCACCAATGCCGGCAGCGGCAATCAGGGCCGTCCCGACGATGCCAGCACCGACACTGACGACGACGACGACAAGGGCAGCGCCAGCGGTGGCGGCGACTGCGATAGCCGACCGATCGTGTCTGATCCGATGTTGGAGATGGTCGCGACGCAGGCGTGGGCCACGCGGTGCGCCGTCGAGGCTGGAAATGCTGTCAAGGTCTCTGGCGACGTGGGCGACTGCGAAGCCGCGTTCCACGTCGAAGGCGACGATGCCAATGCCGTCAAGCTGCGCGCCATGCGTGCCGAAATCTGCGGCGAGAATCAGCCCGAGTGGACGAAGGGCGACGCCCCGGCCGTGCCCGGTGGCGAAGACGACGGCGAGGATGTCGAGAACGCCACGCGCTTTGGCTTGCGTGTCGGGCCCAGCTTGCTGGACGAATCCGACTTGGTCGGCGGCGGCACATGCCCGCAGATGTCGTTCTCGCTCATGGGCTCCGCGATCGGAACGCAGGACGTGCCGCAGTGGTGCGACATCGTGCGCGTGATGCGTGCGCTCATTCTGATCTTCGGCGCGTACACCGCGCTTCAAATCCTACTGGGGAAGCAATATGGGTAAGGTCTGGGAGTGGATCACAGGCGGCATCAAGCACTTGCTCGGTGCGTTTAAGCTCGCCGCTGCCGGAATCGTCGGCAAGGTGCTCGGCACGTTCGGCCTCACCATGGTCACCTTCGAGTCGATCTTGCCGAACCTCAAAGCTTTCTTGATGGGTTACCTATCGGGCATGCCGGCCGACGCTCTCAACATGATGGGCGCCATCGGCATCGGCAAGGCGATGTCGATGATCCTGTCGGCCCTGACCGTTCGGCTCGCGTGGCGCACGTTCATCGTGCCGACCAGCGTCGCCAACTCGCTGGGGGGCTGACCATGATCTACTGGTTCACTGGCCAGCCCGGCCACGGCAAGACGCTGCACGCGATCGAGAAGCTGCTCGAATTCAAGGACAAGGGCCGCATCGTCTACGCGTGCAATATCCGGCAATTCGACTACTGCAAGACCGGCGTGTTGGAGATGACGCCCGAGCAGTTCCGCGACTGGATGAACTTCCTGCCCGATGGCGCCGTCGCCCTAGTTGACGAAGCCTACGAGCATCAGATGCTTCCGAAGCGCCCGCCTGGCGCCAAGGTGCCCGAACACGTCGAGCAGCTTGCCAAGCATCGCCATCGCGGTCTCGATTTCATCTTCGTCAGCCAGTCGCCCGATAAACAGTGCGATCAGTTCGTGCACGACCTGATCGAGCGACACGTGCACGTGCGTCGCATGTTCGGCACCGACTACGTGCAGCTGCGCGAGTTCGACCGCTTCGAGGCCAATGCCGAGAAGGTGACGCCGATCGTCACGCGTCGGCGCAAGCTGCCCAAGCGTCCGATGGGCACGTATCAGTCCACCGAAATGGACACCACTGAACGCCGTGTTCCCTGGTACTACTTTGCGCTCGGTATCGGTGGTCCCATTGGCTTGCTGTACGTCGTGTGGGTGTTCGGCTCCATGGGTGATCGGTTCCGCGGCGACGCCGATGCGCTACCACCTCCGGCCGCGACCGCCACGGACGCGGCGGCGCCCAACGGAGCGTCAGCGACGGTGGGCGACGACCGCGCCGCTCGCACGCTCACGCCCGACGAGTACATCGCCCGGTTCCAGCCGCGTATTCCGTCGCAGCCGTGGAGCGCGCCCGCCTACGACCACTTGCAGGTGCCAATGGACCCGCCGCGCGTGTTCTGCATGTCTTCTACGGGGGAGGGGCTGGATGCCAATGGGAAGCCCGGCAAGCCGAGTTGCGGCTGTATCACCGATCAGGGCACCCGCTACCTGCTGGAGACCGCTGCGTGCCTTCTCGTCGCCTCTGGTGGGCAGTACGAGCCGTACCGCGCCAACCGCATCGGCGACGGCTATCGCGTTGACGGCGAGCAACTCGGACAGCGGCACATGGCCGATGCTCAGCGCATCTACGAGGCGCGTGCCGCTGCTGGTAACGGCGCTCCTGGCGCGACTTGGACGATGCCTAGCTACGGCGATTACGGCATCCAGACCGGTCGCTATGTGGGGCAGGGGGTCGGGCGGTGATTTCGTGACGCGTCACGACTCAAAGTAGCGTCGGGTCGCATCGTTCGCCTGTTGACCCCCACGCGTTGCCGTCGCGCGTGAATACGAACCCGCTGCGGCATTGTTCGTTCGGTGCCAGTGCTCGCTGGAAGCTGCTTCGGGTGTTCGCCGATTGCGGCTGTGGTCGCTCCCGGTATTCGTACACCACGCGCTCGCGCGTCGGTGCTGGCGCGGTAGCTGCAGCCAGCGCGGCCGCGTGGTCGTTTGCCTTGATCCGGCTCGATAGGAACCACGCGGCGTTCGTGAGTGCCAGTAGCCCGGCCAGGGCGTATGTCCACGCTTGGTAGCCGTTGCTCGCTTGCTTCCGTGTCATGTCTAGATTCGCTCCCTGTAGTGCTGGGCGGCATCGTACACCGGGTGTGGGCAGCGCCCACGGTGACCGCTTCGGCCGTCAGCGCGTGAGAGCCCGTAGCACGTTCGCGCGCAGCCCAGGTCCCGGCCCCGAGTCATCCACCATGCAAGCCCGCCGGGTGTATCGGCGGCGGACCGCATCCCGGAAGTGCACAACCGTCCCGTCGCGTCGGTAGCCGCGGTCTTCGCGGTGTTCCTGCATCATCCGGCGCCACTCCTGGGCGATGCCCACGGTCAACGCCAGATAGGCGAGGTCTTCGGGCTCGAACTCGCGGCCCTCGGGGCTGACAAGCTTTCCGCGCCGGAAAGCAAAACCGGCCCAAGGGCCGGTCAGTGCTCGATCACGCATGCGCCGATCTCCATGCCGGCAGGCCATGTTGCCGCCTGCGTCGCAGCAGCTTCGTGAGCCATGCTCGGAAACGAACATAATGTACATTATGCGAAGTTCCGTGGGCGGGCGCTGATAAGGCAACTGGCACGCTGGATCGTCCGTCTCATCTACGGAGATCGCCATGCCCACGTGCTTCAACTGTAACCGTGAGTCGGACAGCGCCCACTACGACCGCGTGGTCCACAACCGAACAGAGCTCCACGGCCCGTGGGCTGGCTGGCGGATGGCTGGTCGTGAACTGGTCTCCCCGGAGGGCCAGCGCTTCACGACCGAGCGTCTGCGTGGGCTGGCGTTCCGCCTTGAGGCCGAGCAGCGATTGGAGCGTGCCCGTCTTCGGAACGCGTCACGAAAAGCGCGTCAGCAGGTGGTCAAGGTCGTGGTCGTGGATCTCCGCGACTGGCGCGAGCGGCACTTCGGCCGGTCGGCGTAGGAGCGTCTCCGCAGGGCGCTGCCCTGCACCCGGTGTACGATGCGCCCAGGCATCGCAGGGGGACGCCATGGAGCATCGCATCGACGCGCGGATCGATCAGCGCGCAAAGGCCAAGGATTGGAAGCCGGGAGTGATCATCGGCGGAATACTGGCGATCGCCGGCATGCTCATCACGGCCGCGGCGGTGTACCAACTTCAGGTGACAGGCGACGAACGTCGAGCCCTGTCGCAGAGCGCGCGGTCCGTGGCCAAGCCGGCATTACCTGCCCCGACACCGGAACAGCTGCAAGCCCGCGAGGAGCTCGCCCGGCTGCAACTGGAGCGCGACTTGGCGCGCGCAGCGGCATGGCGAGCGCGCGTAGATGCGGAATCCGGCCCCGACCAGGTGCGTTGCTACAGCGGAACCCGACTGGTAAAGCGCGACGGCGCCTGGACCGACGCCGGTCGTTGCTAGATTTCGTGACGCATCACGCTGCGGGATAGCGCCTGGCCAGCTCGGCGACGAGCTTGGCTGCAGCCGCCCTGCCCGACTTCGTATCGACTTCGCGAACATCTGCAACCTGGAGGCGGATCGCCTCGAGGAGCTGCGCGTCGGTGTAATCGCGCAGCCAGTCGAAATCAACAAGCTTGCGACGAGCGTCAGCTCGGCGTGCGTCATCGCGCGCCAGACCAGCACGGGAACGCCGACGTGAGCGGTACGCCTGGGCGCGCTCTGCAGGCGTCATCGGCCCCATTTCAGGGCGCTTGCACGGACGGCCGCGCTTAGCCGGGATCAACTCGCTGGTCTGGGTGTCGTGTTGGTCGCGCATGGCATCGTCTCCGTTCGATGATTCAATTATAGTGACGCGTCACTAAATGTCAATGACCGTTCGTCGGGTCACCGGTCCGTGAGATTGAGTGACGCGCCACTATTTAGCGGTCGCGAACACTTCGACCGGGATACCGCACCGTGTGGATGCCATAGTCGCCGTAGCTGGCCGTCGAGCCGTATGGCCCTCCTGAGCCGTGTGCAGCTCGGGGCGCGCCGCCGAGGTCGATACCGGGAGCTGGTGCCGCAGCGACCTGGACGGGCTGCTGCGGCATGCTGGCGCGGTACGGGTTGTAGGGCATGCCGTCACGGGCGACGGTGCGGCATTCGGCCGGGCCGAGCTCGTAGCGCGTGCCCTGCTCTGTCAGGCATCCACACGACGGACCCTTGCGCTTGCCGTTGGCATCGATGCCACCGGACGAGCTCATGCAGTACACCTGCGGATCGGTGGTGCGCGGACGATCATCGTAGATCGGCGCGGTCCACGGCATGGTGCCGAAGCGAGGCAAGTGGTCCTGCGCGTAGTCAGTCGCAGATGCCCAGCGAGGACCGTTGTTGAGGGACTGGGGGCCGCCCCAGCCGCTAGGCGGCTGGGACGCCGCTTGCGCGGCTGGGGCGACCCCCTGCCCTCCATCCGGACCGGCGATGTTGCTCTGCACCTTCCATACGCACAGGCCGAAGATTGCGGCAGCGGCCAACGCCATGATCGCGGCGCGGATGTACTTGCGCGGGATGGTCCGCTTGAACGTGTGGACCTCGGCCGACTTGTAGAGCTCATAGCAGTCCTTCGGGAATGCCCAGCTATGGTGATCCTCGGCGGCGAGCGCCTTGTCGCTGCGCACGTTGTCGATGACCTTGGAGCGCGTGTAGACGATGGCGCTTTCCTTGCCATTCTCACGGACCAGGTGCTCATGGAAGCCGACGAGCGCGCGGATATTGGCGTGGATCAGGGCCGGGTGCTGCGTGAGCAGAATGAGGCGGATTCCGCGGTGGCGGATCTCTTCCATCGCGGCGATGTACGACGGGAGGTTGGCGCCGGAGCCAACGCCGGCGCGGAAAAACTTCTGCGCCTCGTCCACGATGAGGACAGAGCCGGCGGGCAGCTCTTCCCAGCGTGTCGGGTCGGCAAACTCGAACGTGCCTACCACGGCCATGCCGTTGATGTTCGACCAGAACACCGTTTCATCCAGCTTCACAGCCTCGCGTGCGTACCAGACGGCGCGAAGAGTCTTGCCACTGCCGGGAACAGCGGTGATGAGCGTGATCGATGCGGTTTTGGCGATTGCGGACATGGGCGTCAGGACTTGGAGAAGAAGACGCGCTTGGCGCCGAGCAGGCTCATGCCGGTGACCATGATCGATGCCATCTTCGTGACACCGAGCAAGCCGAACCAGCACTGCCAGTCGGACGGAATGGCGTTCCAGGCGCGGGTAACGTGATCGATCAGCGGTTCCATGACGAACTCGTTGGTGGCGAGCACAAGGCCGATGCGACCTAGGAAGCTGGTGAACAGCAGAGCACCCTTCATGAAGAAGAAGCGAGCAATCCATGGGCCGAGAGCGGCGAGCAGAGCGGTTAGAGCGGGCATGTCAGTCCCCCAGTTTTTGAGCGAGCCAGAGATAGGCGAGCGCCGGGAACAGCCAGCCCAGCCAGTTCATGAGCGTCCAGAACGGAGCGGGTGGCGTGATGTCCTGGCCGGCAATGGTCCAGCCTCCCGGGATGCTGCACTGGGCCGGAGACCCACCGCCGAACAGGTTGTCGCGGATGCCTTGGCCATCGCCGTCCTGCGGCTTGCGCCACACGTCATCGACGTTGACGCCTTCGAGGCCATCGCCCTGCGCGGCGATGTGGTTCGCGGCCTGGGTGTCGGCGTCGCGAACGCCCTTCATCCAATCGAGAAGGCCATCGCCGTCACCGTCACCACCCGGCCCCGTGTCGCCGGTGGAAAGCTTCTCAAGCGCGCACGCGGCTTTCCACTGCTGGATCAGCTGGGCGTATTCCATCGCGTTGCAGTTCTCACCGGTACACACCGGCATGGCGCCACAGGTGCCGCCACTGATGTTGACTTTGCGACGCGTGTTGCACTCGATGCGCCACTGGATGCGGGCCTGACCGCACATAACGGGGCTACCGCTGCAAGACGGCGGACGGCTGCAGTCGTCGCCGCCGGCAAACTCGGTGCCGTCGCCTTCGTCGTCGTCCCCTTCCCCGCCCTGCTCGCTATCGGGCGTGCCGTCGCCGTCGCTGTCGCGCTTGCAGGTGCCGTCCTTGCCGCGTGCTTCGCCGGCAGCACATGTGCCCTCGCCGGGCAGGCAACCGCCTACAGGCGATTTGATCTGACCAGGTGGACAGGTGTCGGCCTGGGGCTTACAGGAGCCTTCGAGCGTGACCACCATGCCGGCGGGACAACCGGCTTTGCACTCACCGGTCAGCGGGTCCTTGATCTGGTCGCCGGTGCATTCCTTCGGGGCGTCCATGCAGCCCCAAGGACCACTGACACGACCGACAGCGGCGCATGTCTCACTGTCCGGAAGGCCGGGCGTATCGCATGCGGCGTTGCTGACGTGGACGCCCACGTACGTGCCGTCGTGCATATTCTGGAACTGGACGTAGCAGCCGCCGGAGCACTGACCGAAGCTGCTTGGATTGCCCATACCGGCCGGCAAGAACGGCGGGCGATTGACGGTTACGTCGGGCTGGCCGATGCACTGCTTCTTACAGGACTGCGAGGAATCATCCCAGGTGCCGCCGTTGGGGCAGTCGGAGCCTACGGGCCAGTAAGCCAAGGCATCAATTCGACGGCCCTCCGGATCCCAGCCGCGGAAAACCACGCGCCAATTCTCGCCACGATCGGTCCAGTGGCCACGCGTAACATCGCCGAACTCGACACGACCATTCGGCCCAGCGTAGTCGCGCGCTCTCGACTGTGCGAGCGCGTATGCAGACGCGCGATCGGTGCATTGAGAGCCATTGCATGCTGCGTGCGCAGGAGCGAACCACGACAGGGCTGCGTAGACGATGGCGCTGATGACGATCCAGGCAACGCGCCGGACCGCCGTGCGAGCAATGAGTTGGCCGAGGCGCATCAGTCCCAATCCGTCGAGGCGATGACACCGGCGCAGATCCACCAGAGCAACGCAATCAGCGGAAACAGGTGTTCGGCGAAGGTGAGCTGTTGCATGTGGGTCCCCCTGAAAACGCAGGGGCCCGAAGGCCCCTGCTTGGTTGCGCGATGAATCAGCGCGGCTTGGCGAGGCTGGCGGCGCGGATGGCCCACAGCACGACAGCGAAGGCGATCACGAGGCCGACGACGACGGGCTTCCATGCATCGATGTCGGCCTTGATGGCCTCGATGTCGGCGGTGTTCTGCGCGAACGCCGGGACGGACGCCATAGCGACGAGCATGCCGCCGCCGACGCGGTTGCGGAGGTGCGCGGCCTTGCCCTTGGCACGGATCAGCGCGGTTTCGATGGTCTTGCGGTTCATAGCGGTTCCTTTAGCGAGGTGGTTTGAGGGTTCGTTTCACGAAGGCGATGATGACGAGCGATCCGAAGAACGCTCCCCCGACGACGTTCGCCTGATACATCGTCGGCAGCATGTCCGCGATCCCGCCTTGTTCGATCCACGCCGTCGTTTGGCACTGGCCATCTGGAAGTGGTGACGGGTCGATACACGCGAGAACGCGGGGCATCTCAGTGCCCCCGCCGGCAGCGCACAATGCAGAGCGCGGCAGTGAACCCGGACGCGATCACGCCGACCGAGAAACCGAGCGACAGGAGCGCGTACGGATGCGCTGTGGCGAGGACGTGCCACATGGTCAGGCGGCCTTGGCGGCGGCCGTTGCCGGCCTGCTGACGCGCTGGAGCGGCAGGCGGCGCGCGAGCTTCAGGTCGCCGAAGTCACCGACGCTGATGGCGTCTTCCAGGTTGACCGTGTACTCGCCCGCTTCGTAAGGCGGCAGGGTGCCCAGGTCGAGGCGGATGGTCTGGCGGAACTTTTCGCACTCGGCGACGGCGGTCTGCGTGCGGATGACGCCGGAGCGGTCGCCCTTCTGCCAGCGCTTCTCGTCAACGAGATTGGAATGGATCGTGATCTTCATGGTTCATGGCCTCTTGGAGGGATCGGTCTAGGGATGCGCGAACGTGCGCGTGGAGATCGCCTTGAATTGCTTTCCATCGTCCGGGGCGATCAGTCCGGAGAACGGTCTTCTGCAGCCACGCGTAGAACTCCTCGGGGCCGTCGAAACAGGCGGCGAAGACGCCGAGCGTCGTGCCGGTTTGGGTGCGCAGGAAGCGTTCGGCCGCGCCGACGCTGGTGTCCACGATTTGCTCGCGCAGACCGAGGCGCTCGACCTCGCCGATCACGAACGCTTCGAGCATCGGATACGCCGCACCGAACCACTTGCCGGGATTACGCAACACGTCGTTAGTGACATCGATGCGCTTGGCGTAAAGGCGCAGCTCGCATCGCGTGTGGCGCGACTCGGGATCGCCGAGCTGCTTGCCCTTCTCGTACACGTTGAGCTGCTTGTGGCCGCGCTGGCCGACGTAGAACGAGCAACCCTTGCCGCTGCCCATGTCGCTAACGTGCTGTGCGGTAGGAGGCCGTCCGTTCATGGTGAAGTCGCCCGCTTCGTAGTGATCGAGAAAGGTCTGGATATCGAAGGTTTCGCCGGTCAGATCGTCGATAGCGATATCGACGTGGGAGACACGTGCGTGCAGGTCATCGAGGCGGTCGGCCACCTGATGCCAGGAGGGGACGTAGGCGCACCCCTGCCCCGTCAGGCTGATCTGGATAGCCCCGTCGTCGCGGAGACCGATCTTCCCGCACACCTCGCCGAGGCCATCGACCATCGTCGCGGAGCGCTGGTAGAAGTTGAAAACGCGGTCCTGCAGAGGACCGACCGCGATTGAGCTGCCCGTGCCGAACACGTACCGGAGCACTTCGGTCATGGGCATGTTGCGGGTGAGCTTCTTGGCCTTCTCGCTGTCGAGGACCGCTACACAGAAGTCGATGATCGGAGCGGTGAGCGATCCGGACGTTTGAGACTTTTGGCCCGTGTTACTGCCCGGGCCAACCGGCTCCGCCGGTTCGCTTGCGGCACTGGACTGGTGAAAAGCGTCAGCCACGGCGCGGAGCCTCGGGCAAGAGGCCGTCAAGGAAGACGCCCGCGGCGCCAAGAAGGACACTGAGGCAGGCCAGGAGCCATTCGCCGCTGAAGGCGCATGCCATAGCCATGAACGTGAGCAGGCCAACCGAGGTGCGGATGAGAATTCGCATTAGGAGGCAGCCTTTTGTGACTCGTCACAAATTAGATCGCCGCGGCGGACCCAAGCGATGAGGGCCGCAGAGTCGGCGTAGTCACGGGAGGCCTGCTCCCACAGTGAGGCGATCTGAGAGCAGCCACGAGCTTGGGCGGCTGCGGCCTTCGAGGCGGCGGCCTCGGTCAGGCGGCCGAGCTTCTCGAGCTCGGCGCGTGCGTCGTAGTCGTGCATCCCTATCCCCTGTCGCCCCAGCAGCCCTAGACGCCCTGCCCCGGCTAGGGCACCGGGGACGAGGGCGGACGGGCTACAGGTGTAGCCTGACGGGCCGGAGGGTAATCGGCTACACCCGTAGCCGTCAACACCTGTAGCTTACGGCCGTAGTTGACAGCTGGAGACAATCATGGAGTGGGACGCATTCTTTCAGCGCACGCTGGACGCGTCGGGACTGAAGAACTACTCGCAATTGGCTCCAAAGCTGGGGATCTCTGACGGCGCGATTTCGCATTACCGGACTGGCAAGCGGGTGCCGCAGGTGTGGGTTGTCGCAGAGGCCTTGAAGGTGCAGGGGCACCCGACGCCAGAAAAAGCCGCGATCGAGATCATGAAAGCCGCGGCTTTGACGTCACCCGAGCGAAAGTTCTGGAAGCAGCTCGCGGCGACCACGGCGTTACTGGTTGTGTTGGCCATGCCCTCTCTGACGGCACTGGCAGCACAGAGCGCGGATACCGGTGCAAGGGCTGACGGGACTGTACATTATGCGAAGTTCGAGGGCGGCGACGCGTTGGGCAGCAGCATGGATCGTCCGTCTCATCTACGGAGAACGCCATGCTCACGTGCTTCCACTGTAACCGTGAGTCGGACAGCGCCCACTACGACCGCGTTGTCCACAACAGAACGGAGCTCCACGGCCCGTGGGCTGGCTGGCGGATGGCAGGCCGCGAGCTGGTCTCCCCGCATGGTGAGCGCTTCACCACCGAACGCCTGCGTGGGCTGGCGTTCCGCCTCGAGGCCGAGCAGCGATTGAAGCGAGCGGCACTTCGGCAGATCCGCGTGAAGGCGCATCCGCAGGGCTCTGCCCAGCACTCGATCCGGTCAATCGGTCGGGCCTCGCGTGTGGTTGCAGTACTTCGAGCGCAGCGCGGCATCGCCAGCGAGAGACTCGATCGTGCGGTAGGGGTTACGTCCCGACGTGACCGCACGCGCCAACTCGCATCCCGCATCGGACTTGACAGTCCCATCGGAATTCATAGGCCGGCCATAGGTAGGCGACAGACCGCCGCCCGAGCTGGTGGTCGGTACGTAGTTACGCACAACCCGCCCCCCGACCTCGATCTCCCGGTTCGCGTCGTAGGTGCGATCGATGCGCTGGCCATCGGGGCAGCGTTCGGATTGGTACGTGACAGCACCGTGCCAGTTCACGCACTTGTAAACGTGCTGGCCCGAGGCCGTCGCCGACACGACACACAACACCGCGAACGCGGCAAGTCCCCTGACATCCATGATGCAAAACTCCATCCCCTGTATGACGGAGTGTAAGCCTGCTTATGTGCCGCGTCACGTGACCGGACAGCGCGTGGCCAACTCGGCGGAAAGCTTGGCCGCCAGCGCCCTACCCGACGTCTAAAGATGAAAGTTCCCGAACGATTCCGGTTGGTAGATCACCTTGTCGATCCGGATATGGCGCGTGCGATCCCCCACTCTCCAGTCGAAGGCATCGCCTTCTTGGTAGCCGAGGATCGCGGCGCCGACGTCGGAGAGGATCGAAAGTTTCCCGGAGCGGTCGTCGGCATCTTGCGGATAGACGAGCTCGACTTGCGCCTGATCGTGGTCCACCTGCAGCACCACTCTGGAATTCATGGTGACGACATCGTGCGCGACAAGCTGCGGATCCACGACGATCGCGCGCTCGATCTCGTGTTCAAGCTCGACAACGGCTGCCCCTTGCTCGAACGCAATCAGGCTCTCGAGACGGGCTTTGTCGATCTCAGTGACGTAGATGTCGGTCGCTTTTGCCAGGACGCCTTCGCGCAGCAACTGGAGATATCGAGCAGAGGTCATGGATAGGGAGTTCAGCGTGGGTACTTCGGCTTTGCGCACAAAGCCGCAGCGCTCAAAGCCCTTGAGCGAGCGCGTGTTGCCCGGCTGAATCTTGGCGATGACGGTATCGGCCCGCATGTCGAGGAAGGCGAGCTTCAGGCCTTCCCGGATGGTGCTGCCGCCGAGTCCGCGCCCCCAGTTGTCCTGGTCGCCGATGACCAGGACGATTTCGCACTCGGTGCCTGTCTTCACCAGGCGGACGAAGCCGACCGGGACATCGTTCCGGTCGTAGGTCATGAAGAATCGGCCGCCCTGATTGAACAGATGTGTCAGGATCGGCATCTGCGTCCGGTCGACGGCCTGCGCGATGAATCGAGACACGCTGCGGGAGTCACTGAGGTAGCGCGTCACGCGCTCATCGTCCAACCAGTCCATCAGAAGCAGGGCGTGTGTCCGCGTGATCTCCGGATGCAACGAAACAAACGGCTTCTTCATCTTCGCCACCTTGGTCGCAAGAATGAAAGCCTGTCACGACCGCTGCCGTGCTGGTTCTTTCCGTCAAAGCTGGAAATTATAGGTCCGATCTCATGCGCGCCCAAGGAAGGGGCGCATGTAGTGACCGCTTTCCCGTGATCGCATCAGGTGCAGCGAGGCATGCGCAGCGCTTGGCCCGCTCGACGGTGAACCTGACAAATTGTGCCCTGCCCAAAGGAGCCTGCTTCAGCGCTGCCGACTACCGGATCCCGCGGTGGTTGCAGGCCGAAGAGACCGCATCGTTGAGCCGGCGCAGGTCGTCGTAGCGGCGCTTCAAGCCGAGGCGGGCCAGCGTCGTGTCGCGGTGCGCGCGAGCCGCGATGCAGCGCGCATGTCGGTCATCGCGCGTCGCGGCGGACCGGCGGGGCGCATGGAGGCGGCGCGCACGCACCGTTCGTGGACGCGCCGAAGGGGTATTCGACGTCACCTGGACCGGTTGCGCCACAACAGGTGGCGGCCGCAGATCGGCGATCTCCCAGGTCCGCAACGTCGCGCCCGCGCAGGCCTGCGACTGGTAGACGATGCCCCCCGTGGCCTCCCGGCACTTGTGCAGCGACTGGGCAGTTGCCGGCAGCACGCACAGCATCAGCAGCGCGAACATCGACCTTCGCATGGGCTCCATCCTGGGCGCGATCTTGGACGGATACGGTGCCGTGTCGTCGGGCCTGGCGCATCGGCGCTCCGGCCAATCAGCCTAGGGCTGGCCCGCGCGAGCGGATCGGGGATTGCCGCGGCGTCAGTCGTCGCGTGCGGCGCGGGCCGCTTCGCGGGCGGCGCGTAGCTGGTCGAGCTTGTCCTTGAGCTTGATCTCCATGCCGCGGGCGACGGGCTGGTAGTAGACCCGCTCACCCATCGCATCCGGGAACCCGGTCTGGTCGAGCGCGATGCCGCCTTCGGCATCGTGATCGTACTGGTAGCCCGTGCCGTAGCCGAGTTCCTTCATCAGCTTGGTCGGCGCGTTGCGGATGTGCATCGGCACTTCCTGCGTGCCGTACTCGCGCACGTCGCGCTTGGCCTGGTTGAAGGCCATGTACGCGGCGTTCGACTTGGCGGTGCTGGCCAGATAGATCGCCACTTGCGCCAGGGCCAGGTCGCCCTCGGGGCTGCCGAGCCGGTCGAAGGTGTTCCAGGCGTCGATCGCCATCTGCAGGGCTCGCGGGTCGGCCAGGCCGATGTCCTCGACCGCCATCCGGGTCAGCCGCCGGGCGAGATAGCCGGGGTCGCAGCCGCCGTCGAGCATGCGTGCCAGCCAGTACAGCGCCGCGTCGGGGTTGGAACTGCGCACCGATTTGTGCAGCGCCGAGATCTGGTCGTAGAACTGCTCGCCGCCCTTGTCGAAGCGGCGGGTGCGGTCGGCCAGGACCTGCTCGATCGTGCCGGCGGTGACCTCTCCGCCCTCGCCCGCCAGTTCGGCGGCGATTTCCAGCAGCGTCAGCGCCCGGCGCACGTCGCCGTCGGCAGCCACCGCGATCAGCCGCAGCAGGTCGTCGGCGATGTGCAGCGTGCGGTCGCCCAGGCCGCGCTCGGGGTCGGCGAGCGCACGGCGCAGCGCATCCTGGATGTCGTCGGGCGAGACCGCTTCCATCACGTGCACGCGGCAGCGCGAGAGCAGCGCGGAATTGAGCTCGAACGACGGGTTTTCGGTGGTCGCGCCGACGAACACGATCGTGCCGCGCTCGATGTGCGGCAGGAAGGCGTCCTGCTGGGTCTTGTTGAAGCGGTGCACCTCGTCGACGAACAGCACCGTGCGTCGGCCGCCGTCGAAGCGGTGCGCGGCCTCGGCCAGCACCTGGCGGACCTCGGGCAGGCCCGACAGCACGGCCGAGATCGCCTTGAACTCGGCATCGGCATAGCGCGCCAGCAGCAAGGCCAGCGTGGTCTTGCCGCAACCCGGCGGCCCCCACAACACCATCGAGTGCACCTTGCCGGCCTCGACCGCGGTGCGCAGCGCTGTGCCCTCGGCGAGCAGGCGACGCTGGCCAACCATTTCGTCGAGGCTGGCCGGACGCATGCGCTCGGCGAGCGGACGCATGGCGCTGCGGTCGACCTGCAGCAGGTCGCCGGTCAACGAGGCGGCGGACTTGGCGGAACGGGACACGAGGCAGCTGCGCGGGACAGAAGACGGGTCTTCACGATAGCAAGCCGCCGTCGCAACCCGTGCGACGGCGGCAGAGATCAGCCGATGGGATCGAGCAGGCTATTCGTCGCCGCCGACGACGTCGACGCCGGCCGGCGGGGTGTAGCGGAAGGTCGAAGCGGCGAACGTGGGATTGCGCTTCCAGCCGCTGAAGCCGATCGTCGTGCGCTGGCCGAGGCTGTCGAGGATCTCCATCCGCGCCAGGCCGCCGTCGTTGCCGAACCCCAGCCGCGCGTTCTCGAACGCGGCGCCCTCGACCTGCTTGGGCCGCAGTTGCAGCCACGACAGGCCGTCGCGCTCGCCGGCCGATTCGACGACGAAGTCGCGGTCGAGTCGGGATGGGTCGATCAGCGCCGCCAGCGGGCTGTCCTGCTCCTCGCTACCCTGCGGGCGGCGCGTGACTTGCTGCAGGTCGAGGTCGTAGACCCAGACTGTCCTGCCGTCGGCGACGATCAGCTGCGGGTACGGTTTGACGTACTCCCAACGGAACAGGCGCGGCGCCGACAGCGCCACGGTGCCGCTCGCACTCTCCTTGACGCGGCCATTGCCGTCGGCGACCTGCTGCGTGAACTGGCCCTCCAGCCCCTTGAGGCCGCGGGTGAAGGCGTCGAGCTGGGCGCGCGCATCGGTGGCCTGGGCAAGCCCTGCGGCCAGCAGCACGGAGGCGGCGACGAGCCAGCGGGAATGACGGAAGATCGGACGCATCCTTGGACCTCGGCTGATCGGGAATCGTTGCGGTGAGTGTGCGAATCGGTGCCTGAATGCGACGCCGACATGCGCCTGTCGGACGCATGCCGCGGCATCGACTGTTCAGCCGTCAGCGCGGCGGCGGCGGTGCGAGCACGCTGCGGTCGCCATTGTGCTCGGGCGGGCTGACCACGCCGGCCATCTCCATCGCCTCGACCAGACGTGCGGCGCGGTTGTAACCGATCTTGAGCCGGCGCTGCACGCCGGAGATCGACGCGCGGCGGGTCTCGGTGACGATCTTGACCGCCTCGTCGTACAGCGGGTCGCTCTCGTCCCCGCCACCGCCGCTGGCCTCCGGCAGGCCGGTCGCGCCGACCACGGTGCCGTCGCCCATCGTCTGCACCTCGTCGAGCACGCCTTCGATGTACTCGGCCTTTCCGCTCTGCTTGAGGTGCTCGACGACGCGGTGCACCTCGTCGTCGGAGACGAACGCGCCATGCACGCGTTCGGGCATCGCGGTGCCGGGCGGCAAATAGAGCATGTCGCCGTTGCCGAGCAGAGTCTCGGCGCCGGACTGGTCGAGGATCGTGCGCGAGTCGATCTTGGAGCTGACCTGGAAGGCGATGCGGGTCGGGATGTTGGCCTTGATCAGGCCGGTGATGACGTCGACCGACGGGCGCTGCGTGGCCAGGATCAGGTGGATGCCTGCCGCACGGGCCTTCTGCGCCAGGCGCGCGATCAGTTCTTCGACCTTCTTGCCGACGATCATCATCATGTCGGCGAATTCGTCGATGAAGATGACGATGTAGGGCAGCGGCTCGAGCAGGTCGGCGACCTCCCCGCTCTCGGGGTTGGGCCGGAACAGCGGGTCGGACAGCGGCTGGCCGGCGTCCTGGGCGTCCCTGACCTTCTTGTTGAAGCCCGCGAGGTTGCGCACGCCCACCGCGCTCATCAGCTTGTAGCGACGCTCCATCTCGGCCACGCACCAGCGCAGGCCGTTGGCGGCCTCCTTCATGTCGGTGACGACCGGTGCGAGCAGGTGCGGGATGCCCTCGTAGACGCTCAATTCGAGCATCTTCGGGTCGATCATCAGCATTCGCAGGTCTTTGGGCGAGGCCTTGAACAGCAGGCTGAGCACCATCGAATTGACCGCGACCGACTTGCCCGAGCCGGTGGTACCGGCGACGAGCAGGTGCGGCATGCGCGCCAGATCAGCAACGACCGGATTGCCGCTGATGCCCTTGCCCAGCGCCAGCGTCAACGGGCTGGCCGATTTGTCGTATTCCTTGGAGTCGAGCAACTCGGTGAGATAGATCATCTCCCGGCGCACGTTGGGGATTTCCAGGCCGATCACCGACTTGCCGGGGATCACGTCGACCACGCGCACAGCCTTGACCGACAGGCCGCGGGCGATGTCCTTGTCCAGCGAACTGATCTGGCTGACCTTGACGCCTGGCGCGGGCTCCATCTCGAAACGCGTGATCACCGGGCCCGGCTGGGCCTCCTTGACCTCGACATCGATGCGGAAGTCCTTGAGCTTGAACTCGATCTGCCGCGAGAGCGTATCGAGCGTCGCCTCGTCGTAGCCACTCGGCTGGGGCTTGGGCGGATCGAGCAGCGACAGCGGCGGCAGGTCCGAGCCATCGGCATTGACGCCCTGGAACATCGGAATCTGCTGTTCGCGCTTGGCGCGCTCGCTTTTCTCCACGACCGGCGGGACCACCGGCGCTTCGATCTTCACCGGCGCGCGCTTGGCGCGCAGTTCGGTCTCGATCTTGCGCGCCTCGGTGCGCTCCTCGCGATGCTCGCGCGCAGCCTTCCACTCGGTGGCCTGCTTGCTGCTGCGGCGCAGCAGCGGCGGCAACTTCAGGATCCAGCCGCCGATGCGGTCCATCAGCGCGAACCACGACAGGCCGGTCGCCAGCGTCACCGACACCAGGAACAGCGCGATCAGGAACAGGTTGCCGCCGACCTGGCCGAAGGCGCCCGACAGCGAGCGCCCGACCAGCCGCCCGAGGATGCCACCGCCGCCGGCCGGATAGCCGGCCAGCACGTCGAACCGCAGCGCCAGCAGGCCCGCGGCCGAGATCAGGAAGCCGACGATGCCCACCAGCCGCAGCGCGGGGCCGAAGTCGGCGCGGCCTTCGCTGCCCGCGTCCATGCCGAACAGCGCGATCCAGGCGACCGCACCGAGGATCGGCGGCAGCAGGTAGGCCATCAGCCCGCACAACTGCAGCAGGATATCGGCCGTCCACGCGCCGACCGGTCCGCCGACGTTGTGGATCTCGGTCGCCACCACCCCGCCCTGGTTCGACCAGCTCGGATCGGTGTTCGAGTAGGTGACCAGGCACGCCAGCAGGTACAGCAGCAGCGGCGCGGTGACGATCAGGGCGATGTCGCGCAGCAGCCGCTGGCGCCGCGGATTGGGCGCAGCGGCGGTCGTCGCCTTCGCGGTGGCCTTTTCGGCGCCGCGGGCGCGCTTGACGCGATCTGAGAGCGGACGTGCCACCGTGGGTAATTACCTGAGGAATTCGATACAGGTCGTTGATATTACGCCAAGCTCGGCTCCGCTGCAGCGCGACTTGGGACGGCAGCTGCGGCGGCCCCAGGGGCATCCGGGGTCGGCGCGGGCCAGCCGCGTCGCCCTGCGCGACGAGCGACGCTGCGTTGCGCGCGGCGGCCTCCGGCGCGCCTTGTCTTGCCGGGAGCGGGACGCCAAGCTATGCGTCACACACGCCGCAGTGCGATCAACCGCGAGTCTACATGAGCTCTTCGAACGGCCCCCGCCACATCCGTCTGCTGATCCTGGGCTCCGGCCCCGCCGGCTGGACCGCCGCCGTCTACGCGGCCCGCGCCAACCTCAAGCCGGTCGTCGTGACCGGCATGCAAATGGGCGGCCAGCTGATGACCACCACCGAGGTCGACAACTGGCCGGGCGATGCCCACGGCCTGCTCGGCCCGGACCTGATGGCGCGCATGCAGGCGCACGCCGAGCGCTTCGACACCGAGGTCGTGTTCGACCACATCCATACCGCCGACCTGTCCCAGCGCCCGTTCCGGCTCAAGGGCGACAGCGGCGAGTACACCTGCGATGCGCTGATCATTGCCACTGGGGCGACCGCCAAGTACCTGGGGCTGCCGTCGGAGGAAGCCTTCAAGGGCCGCGGCGTGTCGGCCTGCGCGACCTGCGACGGCTTCTTCTACAAGGATCAGGACGTGGCCGTGGTCGGCGGCGGTAACACCGCGGTCGAGGAAGCGCTGTATCTGTCCAACATCGCCCGCAAGGTCTACCTGGTGCACCGCCGCGACACGCTGCGCGCCGAGAAGATCATGCAGGACAAGCTGTTTGCGAAGATCCAGGCCGGCAAGATCGAGCCGGTGTGGCACCACACCGTCGACGAGGTGCTGGGCAACGACGCCGGCGTGACCGGGCTGCGGGTGAAATCGGTGCATGACGGCGCGACCCGCGACCTCGACGTGCACGGTTTCTTCGTCGCGATCGGCCATACGCCCAACACCACGCTGTTCGAGGGGCAGTTGGCGATGCACAACGGCTATCTCGAGATCCGCTCAGGGATTGACGGCAATGCGACTTCAACCAACGTGCCGGGCGTGTTCGCCGCGGGCGATGTCACCGACCAGCACTATCGCCAGGCGATCACCTCGGCGGGCTTCGGCTGCATGGCCGCACTCGATGCCGAACGCTTCCTCGATCAGCAGGGCTGATCGCGGAAGCGTCGCGCAGGCGGACGCGCGCGACGCGGCCGGCCGCCTGCCGTGACCGTCGAACAACTGCGCCTGTTCGCGCGCCGCCACGGCCGGCGCATGTGGGTCCGTGCGACCGTGTATTGCGCGCTGGGGGTGGTCACCGCGCTGGTCGGCGCGCTGGTCAAGACCTGGATCCCGGAGTCGCTGGCCGGCCGGATCGGCGCCGACTCGGTCGGCAATCTGCTCAGTATCCTGGCCGCCTCGATGCTCGCGGTCACCACGTTCTCGCTGTCGACGATGGTCTCGGCCTACAGCTCGGCGTCGACCGGTGCGACGCCGCGCGCGACGCGCCTGCTGATCGCCGACAGCGCGGCGCAGAGCGCGCTGGCGACGTTCATCGGCGCCTTCCTGTTCTCGGTGGTCGGCCTGATCGCGCTGAGCACCGGCCTCTACGGCGACAGCGGCCGCGTGGTGCTGTTCGCTGCGACGGTGCTGGTGATCGTGCTGATCACGCTGACCCTGTTGCGCTGGATCGAGCAGTTGTCGAGCTTCGGCCGGCTCGGCGCGACGATCAATCTGGTCGAGGCAACCACGCGCCGGGCGATCCGGGCGCACCTGCGCGATCCCCACCTGGGCGGTGCGCCGGGCATGGGCGCGCCCGAGGGCGGGCATCCGGTGGAGGCCGGGCGCGTCGGCTACATCGAACACGTCGACGTGGCGCGGCTGGCGCAGATCGCGAGCGATCAAGGCGGCGTCGTGCACGTGCTCTGCCGCCCGGGCACGTTCGCCGTGCCGGGACGACCACTGCTGGTACTGGAGGGCACGCCGCCCGATGCCGACACCCGCGATGCGCTGCGCGACGCCTTCACGATCGGCGACGAACGCAGTTTCGACCAGGATCCGCGCTACGGGCTGGTCGTGCTGACCGAGATCGGCAGCCGGGCGTTGTCGGCCGCCACCAACGACAGCGGCACGGCGATCGATGTCGTCGGTACGGCCACCCGACTGCTCTGCGAATGGGCGGCCACGGACACGGCCGGCGACGGCCCGCACCATGCGCGTGTGTTCGTGCCGGCGATTGCGATTGACGATGTCTTCGAGGATGTGTTCCCGCTGCTGGCGCGCGACGGCGCGGGACTGCTGGAGGTCGGCATCCGGCTGCAGAAGGGCCTGGCGGCGATCGCGGCGACCGGCAACCCGGCGTTCGCCACGGCGGCGCGCCGGCAGGCGACGCAGGCGCACGCCCGCGCCCTCGATTCGATGACCTTCGAGGGCGATCGCGCGGCGCTGCGGGACGCGACGGCGAAGGCCTGGGGCACGTGAGCAGCCTGCGCATCGTACGCAGCCTCGATGCCATCGCCGCCGAGGAGTGGGACGCACTGTCGGACGACGGCTATCCGTTCGTCGCGCATGCCTTCCTCGCGGGCCTGGAATCGGAAGGCTGCCTGCGCGCGGACTGGGGCTGGACCCCGCACCATCTGACCCTGTGGGACGCCAACAGGCTTGTGGCGGCCGCGCCGACCTACCTGAAGGCGAACTCCCACGGCGAATTCGTCTTCGACCACGCCTGGGCGCACGCCTATGCCCGCCATGGGCGGGACTACTTCCCCAAGCTGCTGTGCGCGGTGCCCTACACGCCGGTGACCGGGCCGCGGCTGCTGGCGCGCACGCCTGCGGCGCGGACGGCACTGCTCGAGGCGATGCGCGACCAGGTGGGCGCCGCGCAGTTGTCGTCGGCGCATGTGAACTTCCATACCGACGCCGAGGCCGCCGCGTTCGACGATGACTGGCTGCCGCGGGTCGATGTGCAGTACCACTGGTGCAATCCCGGCGACTGGGCAACGTTCGACGATTATCTGGGCGCGATGGACCACAAGCACCGCAAGAACATCCGCCAGGAACGCGCCAAGGTCGCGCGCGCCGGTGTCGACTTCCGGGTGCTGCACGGCGACGAGGCCAGCGACGACGACCTGGCGACGATGCACGGCTTCTACCTGCAGACCTTCGCCGAGTACGGCAATTCGCCGGCACTGACGCTGGATTTTCTGCGTCACCTGGCACGCACGATGCCGCGGCAGCTGGTGCTGGTGTTCGCGGACCTGGCCGGCGTGCCGGTCGCCGGCGCGCTGTGCCTGCGCGGCGGCGACACGCTGTACGGCCGCTATTGGGGGGCGCACATCGCCCTGCCCGGCCTGCACTTCGAGACCTGCTACTACCAGGGCATCGCCTATTGCCTGCGCGAGGGCCTGCGCCGCTTCGAGCCCGGCGCGCAGGGCGAGCACAAGCTCGCGCGCGGGTTCTTGCCGGCGTTCGTGCACAGCCGCCATTGGATCGCCGATCCGCAGTTCCGCGAGGCGCTGCGCGACTGGTGCGCGCAGGAAGCCGAAGCGATCGGCGGCTACGCCGCTTCGCTTGGCCGCAGCGGCCCGTTCCGCGCGGACGCGCTGCGCTGAGCCTGCACCTGCCGCAGTTGGACAGCGATCCGCTGGCGCCATTTCCGCCGGTGGCCTCGGCGCTGCGGCGCCCTGACGGCCTGCTGGCCTTCGGCGGCGACCTGTCGGTGACCCGGCTGGCCAATGCCTACCGGCAGGGCATCTTTCCTTGGTACTCCCAGGGCCAGCCGATCCTGTGGTGGTCGCCCGACCCGCGCACCGTCTTCGAGACTGCAACCTTCACGCTGCCGCGGCGCTTTATCCGCCAGTTGCGGCGCAGCGAGTGGCAGGTCCGCGCCGACACCGCCTTCGAAGCGGTCGTTGCGGCCTGCGCGTCGGCACCGCGCCCCGACCAGGACGGCACCTGGATCACCGACGCCATGCAGGCCGCCTACGCCGCACTGCACCGCGCAGGCCTGGCCCACAGCGTCGAGGTCTTCGACGGCGACCGGCTGGTCGGCGGCCTCTACGGCGTTGCGATCGGCCGGATGTTCTTCGGCGAGAGCATGTTCAGCCGAACCTCCGGCGGCTCCAAGCTCGCGCTCGGCGCGCTGGCCCGCCAGCTCCATCGCTGGCAGATGCCGCTGATCGACGCCCAGGTCGGCAATCCGCACCTGGAAGCATTGGGCGCCACGCAATGGCCCAGACCCCGATTCGCCGCGGCCATCGCCGCCCTGGTCGAGCAGCCGCCACCGGTCGACGGCGCCTGGACGCAGACGTTCGGCGTCCAGCACGCCGCGACGTTCGCCGGACGCGCGGACGAGACTGCCGCCGGGCCAGCTTGACCCGCCTCGACCTCAGGACTGGCGGACAATCCGTAAGAATTCTTCGCCGAAGCCAGGGGAATCCTGCCTCTGCGCTCGACCGGTGCGTTCGTCTTCGTCGCGCGCGTCGCGCCGGCCGGGGACTGCTCCTCGGCTCGGTCAGCCATCCCTGGCTCGCTATCGCAATCCCCAGCCGGCCCGACGCACTGAGGCCCGACAGTGCGCGACTTTGTCCAGCAGGCCCCGAAGTCGGGTTGCAGACGTCCATGGCAGCGGACCGGTGGTCGGTGACCGCGTCGAGCGCGCCATGGATGGCGCGCGCTCGAGTCAAGGCAGGATGCCTTGCCGAGGGGAGAGCGGCTTCCGGCCACCAGGCTGCTGCCCACCCGGAGTAGGACTCACACGTCCGCACTCAGCCGATCACAAGGGCGCAGCCTTTTGCATCGGTGCGGCAGCCGTGCCACAATACCCGACTTTGCCGGCGCGGCTTCAGCGCGGCTCCCTAACGACGAGTACCCAACACGAATGGCGAAAGACGACGTCATCGAATTCGAAGGCTCGGTCTCCGAGACGCTCCCGAACACCATGTTCCGCGTCAAGCTCGAGAACGGCCACGAAATCATTGCGCACATCTCCGGACGGATGCGCAAGAACTACATCCGCATCCTGACCGGCGACCGGGTCAAGGTCGAGATGACGCCCTACGACCTCACCAAGGGTCGCATCACCTACCGCATGAAGTAAGCGACACGCTCCTAAGCGACGTGCTCCGTCGCCGGACGACGAAAAGGCAGCCAAGGGCTGCCTTTTCGCGTTGCGCACGCCGGTTGGCGAACCGGCGGCGGTGCGCGCCTCACTCCACGGTCGCAGTGAGCAGGCGCTCGGGCTCGGCGAAGGTCTGCACGGTCAACTCGCCGTCCTCGACATCCACCACCACCCGACCGCCGCCCATCAACTTGCCGAACAGCAGCTCGTCGGCGAGGCGGCGCTTGATCCGGTCCTGGATCACGCGCGACATCGGACGCGCGCCCATCTGCGGGTCGAACCCGTGCTGGGCCAGCCAGTCGCGCGCGGCCGGCGTGGCGCTGAGCGTGACGTCCTTGTCGTGCAGTTGGCTCTCGAGCTCGATCATGAACTTGTCGACCACGCGCAGGATGTGATCCAGACCCAGCGACTGGAACTGCACGATCGCATCCAGCCGGTTGCGGAACTCCGGCGAGAAGCTCTTGCGGATCACTTCCATCGCGTCGCTGCTGTGGTCCTGGCGCATGAAGCCGATCGACCGGCGCGAGGCCTGGGTGGCGCCGGCGTTGGTGGTCATCACCACGATCACGTTGCGGAAATTCGCCTCGCGGCCGTTGGTGTCGGTCAGCACACCGCGGTCCATGACCTGCAACAGGATGTTGAAGATGTCCGGATGCGCCTTCTCGACCTCGTCGAGCAACAGCACGCAGTGCGGCGTCTTGACGATCTTCTCGGTCAACAGCCCGCCCTGGTCGAACCCCACGTAGCCCGGAGGCGCGCCGATCAGGCGGCTGATCGAGTGCGCCTCCATGTACTCGGACATGTCGAAGCGCACCAGCTCGATGCCCAACTGCAGCGCCAACTGCCGGGTGACCTCGGTCTTGCCGACGCCCGTGGGGCCGGCGAACAGGAAATTGCCGATCGGCTTGTCGGGATCGCCCAGGCCCGAGCGGGCCAGCTTGATCGCAGACGTCAGCGTCTCGATCGCCGGGTCCTGGCCGAAGATCACCATCTTCAGGTTGCGCTCGAGGTGCTCGAGCACGTCCTTGTCGGTCGCGCTGACCTGCTTGGCCGGGATGCGCGCCATCTTGGCCACGATCGTCTCGACCTCCTCGACATCGATCAACGCCTTGCGCACGCCCTCGGGCAGCAGCCGCTGGCGGGCACCGGCCTCGTCGATCACGTCGATCGCCTTGTCGGGCAGCAGCCGGTCGGCGATGTGCTTGACCGACAGGTCGACTGCTGCCTGCAGCGCGTCGTCGGCGTAAGTCACGTCGTGATGCGCCTCGTACTTGGGCTTGAGGCCCAGCAGGATCTGGTAGGCCTCGCCGACGGTCGGCTCGACGATGTCGATCTTCTGGAAGCGCCGGGCGAGCGCGCGGTCCTTTTCGAAGATACCGCGGTACTCCTGGAACGTCGTCGAACCGATGCAGCGCAGATCGCCCGACGACAGCGCCGGCTTGATCAGGTTCGAGGCGTCCATCGTGCCACCCGACGCCGACCCGGCGCCGATGATGGTGTGGATCTCGTCGATGAACAGAATCGCACCGGGATGCTTCTTGATCGCCGAGAGCACCGCCTTCAGGCGCTTCTCGAAATCGCCGCGGTACTTGGTGCCGGCGACCAGCGCGCCGAGGTCGAGCGAATAGATCGTCGCCTCGCTCAGCACCTCGGGCACCTCACCGTCGACGATGCGCTTGGCCAGGCCTTCGGCGATCGCCGTCTTGCCGACCCCGGCCTCGCCGACGTACAGCGGGTTGTTCTTGCGGCGGCGGCACAGCACCTGGATCGTGCGCTCGACCTCCTCGGCCCGGCCCACCAGCGGATCGATGCGGCCCTCGCGCGCGGCGGCGTTGAGGTCGCTGGCGAACTCGGCCAGGGCATCCCCCTTGGCCTCGCCCTCCCCGCCTGCGCCCGCCGCGCCGTCCTCGTGCGCACTCTCGGGCTCCTCGCCACCGGCCTTGGCGATGCCGTGCGAGAGATAGTTGACGACATCCAGCCGGGTCACGTCCTGCTGGTTGAGGTAGTAGACCGCGTGCGAGTCCTTCTCGCCGAAGATCGCCACCAGCACGTTGGCGCCGGTGACCTCCTTCTTGCCGGAGGACTGGACATGGTAGACGGCGCGCTGCAGGACCCGCTGAAAGCCCAGCGTGGGCTGGGTGTCGCGGGTGTCCTCATCGGCGAGCTTGGTCACCGAGGTCAGAATGGCCTGTTCCAGATCGCCACGCAGACGGGCGAAATCGGCACCTGTCGCCTTGAGCACCGACTCGGCGGACGGGTTCTCGAGCAGGGCCAGCAGCAGGTGTTCGACCGTCATGTACTCGTCGCGGGCTTCGCGGGCGCGCTTGTAGCACTGGCCGATCGTGAACTCGAGATCTTTGCTGAACATGGGGCGGGGCCTCCGGAATCACTGCAACCCTGAGTGGGGGCCCGGACCCGGCTTTTCCATCCCTGCCCCGGTCCTGTCAGCCGGCTCTTACTAGGCCTTCTCCATCGTGCACAGCAAGGGGTGAAGGTTGAGTCTTGCGTATTCGTTCACCTGCGCGACTTTCGACTCGGCGACCTCGCGGCTGTAGATCCCGCATACCCCCCGGCCTCGGGTGTGGACGTGCAGCATGACCTGGGTGGCGCGCTCGATGTCGAGCGCGAAGAATCGGGTCAGGATCTCGACGACAAAATCCATCGGCGTGTAGTCGTCGTTGAGCAGCAGCACCGAATACAGCGGCGGTGGCGCCACTTCCGGCCTGCTGGTCTCCACGACCGTGCCGTGGTCGTGCTCGTGTTGGTGTCTACGGCTCATGGCGCAATTATAAGCGCCGGCGATGGACGCGTCGGGAGCGCCGGGGAGACAATGCCCCGAGTCCCCCGCCCGATCTGCCATGCGCCTTCGTTCCCCGCCCCGCCCGTTCCCCGCCCCCGTCCGTGTTGCGGCCGGCGGCCGCATGGCGCGATGCCACCGCTGCGCGACCGCGACGTGGTCCGCAGCCGGAGCGACCCGATGAGCGGGCGTTTCTGGCAGCCCGACGTGACCGTGGCCAGCGTCGTGTTCGATGCCGGCCGGGTGCTGTGCGTGGAGGAGCGGGTCGATGGTCGCCTGGTGCTCAACCAGCCGGCGGGCCATCTCGAGCCCGACGAGGCACTGGTCGATGCGGCGGTGCGCGAGACCCTCGAAGAATCGGGCTGGACGGTCGAGCCGACCGCGCTGATCGGCCTGTACCAGTGGAGATCCCCGCCGCGCCCGGGCGAGGCCGACGGCCGCCACTTCATTCGCGTGGCCGTGGTCGCCCGCCCACTGGCACACGACCCGGACCGCACGCTCGATGACGGCATCGTGCAGGCGCTGTGGCTCACGCCCGAGGCGCTGCGCGCCGAGGCCGCACGCCATCGCAGCCCACTGGTCTGGCAGGTCGTCGCCGACTGCCTGGCCGGACAGCGTCACCCGCTGTCGCTGCTGCGCCAACTTCGATGAGCGCGCCGGAGGTCGTCGTCGGCCTGTCGGGCGGGGTCGATTCGTCGGTCGCCGCGCTGCTGCTGCGCGACGCGGGCACGCCGGTGGCCGCTCTGTTCATGCAGAACTGGGCCGACGACGATGCCCAGGACGGCAGCGGCGTCTGCCGCGCCGAGGACGATCGGCGCGACGCGGTCGCAGTGGCCGGCCGTCTGGGCCTGCCGATCCATTTCCGCGACTTCTCGCGCGAATACTGGGACGGTGTGTTCGCCCACTTCATCACCGAGTACGCGGCCGGGCGTACGCCCAATCCCGACGTGTTGTGCAACCGCGAGATCAAGTTCCGGCATTTCCTCGATGCGGCGCACGCGCTGGGCGCGACCCGGATCGCGACCGGCCACTATGCCCGTGTGGGGCGTGACGGCAGCGGCTGGCAGCTGCTGCGGGCCGTGGATCGCAGCAAGGACCAGACGTACTTCCTGCACCAGCTCGGCCAGGCGCAACTGGCCGCGACGCTGTTCCCGCTCGGCGACCTGCCCAAATCGCAGGTCCGCGAGATCGCCCGTGCTCATGGCCTGGCGACGGCCGAGAAGAAGGATTCGACCGGTATCTGCTTCATCGGCGAACGCGACTTCCGCAGCTTCCTTGCCCGCTACGTGCCTGCCCGCGAGGGCGAGATCCAGACCGCTGACGGGCGCGTGGTCGGCCGCCATCCGGGGGTGTTCTTCTTCACCCTCGGCCAGCGCGAGGGCCTGCAGTTGGGCGGCGTGCGCGGCTTTGCCGCCGCGCCTTGGTACGTCGTCGACAAACGCGTCCACGACAACGTGCTGGTGGTCGATCAGCAGCGCGACAGCCCCTGGCTGATGTCGCGCACGACCTGGACCGCGCAGGCGCACTGGATTGCGGGCGCGCCGCCGGCCGCCCACTTCGTGGCCAGCGCGCAGACCCGCTACCGCCAGCCCGACGAGGCCTGCGCGGTCGAGGTGCGCGACGACGGCACGCTGGCGGTGCGCTTCGCGCAGCCGCAACGCGCGGTCACGCCCGGCCAGTCGCTGGTGCTCTACGACGGCGAGCGCTGCCTGGGCGGTGCGGTCATCGAGGCGACCGACGCCCCCGCGCCCGCCACCACGACAGCCGCAGGCGGGCCTGATCGCGCCGCAGACGCTAGACTTGTCCGATGAGCGATTCCTTTGACGATCGGGTGCTCGCGCTCGCCGCGCTCGCCCAGGCCCTCCAGCAAGTCCGCACCACCGCCGAGTCCGGCCAGTCGCGTGGCGACGCGGCGCAAACGGTCATCGACAGCGTCTTCCGCATCGATGCCGATTCGGTGGCCGATGTCTACGACGGCGTGCCGCGGTTGCAGCCCGGGCTGCGCCTGCTGCGCGACATCCTGACCCGCCAGCCCCACGACGAGGGCGTGCCGAAACTCGCGATGTCGGTGATGCGGCTCGAACGGCGGTTCTCGGCCGAGCCCGATGTCATCGAGGCGGTGAGTGCAGGCCTGCGCCGGATCGCGCCGCAGGCCGAATCGCAGGGCGCGGCGCATCCCGACGTGTTGCTTGCGCTGGGTGCGCTGTATGCCGACACGATCAGCCAGTTGCGGCCGCGGGTCATGGTCCAGGGCGCACCGCACTACCTGGGCCAGGCCAGCGTGGTCGCTGAGATCCGCGCGCTTTTGCTCGCCGCGGTGCGCGCGACCGTGCTGTGGCGCCAGCTCGGCGGCACCCAGTGGGATCTGCTGTTCTCGCGCGGTCGCATGCTCGAGTCGATCGCCCGGCGCGTGCCCTGAGCGTCAGGCTGCAGGCGTCGATCCGCATTCAGTTGTCAGCGGCCGGCTAAAGGCCGGCCACCGGGTGCCGATACCGGGAGCGTGAGAACCTCCCTGAGAGCGCCATGTACGCACGCATCCTGATCCGCCTCGCCGCGCCGTTGTCGCTGACCCTGCTTCTGCCGCTGGCGTTCGCGCTGGGTTGGGCGGCGCCTGCGCGATGGGCGATCCTGCTGACCCTCACCGCGAGTTGGCTGGGCGTGGGCCTGTGGCTGCTGCGCCGAGAAACCCGGCGTTCGCCCGAACAGGTGCGCGTGCTCAAGGAGCAGGACCAGTTGCTGACCGAACTGCGCCAGTTCGTCGGCGCCGAGATCGAGGGATCGCGGGTCGAGATCGAGCGTGCACGCGAGTTGATCCGACAAGCGGTCAGCGCGCTGGGCAGTAGCTTCGACGCGATGAACCGCAAGTCCCGCCAGCAGGCGCAGGCGATGGGGCGGCTGCTCGACCATACCGGCGACCAGGACGGGATGGGCGGCGCCGATGTCGCCCGCTTCGCGCAACACGCGAGCCAGCGCATGGAACAGTTGGTCGAGGCGCTGGAGCAGGTCAGCGGCCAGAGCGTGACCACCGTGTCGCACATCGATGAGATGGCCGGGCATCTGGACGGCATCTTTGCGCTGCTCGAGGACGTCAAGTCGATCGCCGACCAGACCAACCTGCTCGCGCTCAACGCCGCGATCGAAGCGGCGCGCGCCGGCGAGGCCGGCCGCGGCTTCGCGGTGGTCGCCGACGAGGTCCGCAACCTATCCGAACGCTCGACCGCATTCAACGAACAGATCCGCAAGCTGGCCCATTCGTCGAAGGAGTCGATCGCCAAGGTCCGCGACACGGTCTCCAACATGGCCTCGCGCGACCTGGACCGCTCGCGCGATGCGCGCGCCGAGGCGGCGGGCATGCTGACCCAGGTGGCCGCGATCAACCGCTCGCTCGGCGACGGCATGCGCGAGATCTCCGAGTGCGGGCGCGCAATCGACTCGAGCGTCGGCGACGCGGTGCGGGCACTGCAGTTCGAAGACATCGCGACCCAGGCGCTGGGCGGGGTCCATGCCCACCTCGAGCGCCTGAGCGCGATCAACCGCGAGGCGATCGATCTGCAGGAGATCCTGCATCGCAACGGCGGCGCGCTCGACGAGGAAATGATGCGTGCGCTGCAGCGGATCGGACAGCGCCTGCGCGAGTCGCGCTCGACCTGGGAGAAGCCACCGCACAAGCCGGTTGCGCAGGAGAGCATGGGCGCAGGAACCGTCGAGCTGTTCTGAGTTGGAACCGCGCTCTGCCAGCAGCGCCCCGCCCCAGGCCCCGGCTTCGACCGGGGCCTGCGTGCAGTCGCGCACGAGCGCACCGGCCGATGCCACCGTCAGCAGGATCCCGGCCGACCTGCTGCAGCGGCTCGACGCCGCTGCCCACGAAGAACTGCGCGACCTGCTTGATCACGCGTCCCAGTCGCCATCGCATGCGCCCGCGCCCGATCCGGTGGCGGCCAACATCGCCTGGGACCTGGCCGCCGGCTACTGAGCGTCGCGCTGCGCCACGCGGACGGGCTGGTCAACGAATCCAGCGCGTTCTCCAGCGCACTCCGGGCCACCGGCATCCAGTTACAAAGGCCGACGTGTCGCGCAAGGTGATGCCCCCGCGCCCGCACGCTTGGCAGCTTCTCGACACGACAGCTCGCAAAACCGGGGTCAGGGTGCAATTTCTCGAGGCGAAATTGCACTCTGACCCCGGTTTTCCCTCGTCCGGCGGCTCGGTCAGCGCGCTGTGGCGCCGTCCACGGCCTGGTGGTGGGCGAGCAGCCAGCGCGCCATCTCGCGCGGCGGTAGCGGGCGCGAGTACAGATAGCCCTGGACCTCGTCGCAGCCGGACTCGAGCAACAGGCGCTCGTCTTCCATCGATTCCACACCTTCGGCCAGGACCTGCATGCGCAGCGCCTTGCCCAGGTGGATGATCGCGCGGGCGACCTCGACAGCGCGCCGCGAGCCCCCGAGTTCGGAGATGAAACTGCGGTCGATCTTGAGCCGCCCCACCGGGAAGCGGCTCAGATAGCTCAGGCTCGAGAAGCCGGTGCCGAAGTCGTCGATGGCCAGCGCCACGCCGGCGCCCACGAGCATGTCGAAGCAGGACCGCAGGGCCTCGGTGTCGTGCAACAGCGCCGATTCGGTCAGCTCGAGCTCGAGCCGGGCCGGCGGCCAACCCGCCTCGGCGCAGGCGGCGAGGACCCGGCTGGCGAACGCGGTGTCGCGCAACTGCACCGCCGAGACGTTGATCGACATCCGGCCGAACGCGATACCGGCCGCCTCCCACGCCGCGGCCTGGCGGCAGGCCTCGCGCAGCACCCAGTCGCCGATCGCAGCGATGTCGCCGGTCGCTTCTGCGATGCCGATGAACTCGTCCGGCGGGCAGACCCCGAGCTCGGGATGCTGCCAGCGCAGCAGCGCCTCCACCCCCGAGACGCTGCGGCGTGCGATGTCGACCAGCGGCTGGTAGGCGAGTGTGAACTCTTCATGCTCGAGCGCGCCGCGCAGCGCGTGTTCGACATCCAGCCGCCGCCGGGCGAGCCGCCAGGCATCGGGGCTGTAGAACTCGACCCGATTGCGCCCGCCCTGGCGCGCGCCGTGCAATGCGACCCCGGCGGCACGCAGCAGTTCGTCGAAGCCCACGCCCGCAGGCCGGATCGCGATGCCCGCACTGATGCCAAAGCGCAAGATCTCGCCGCCGACCGGCACCGGATCCGAGAGCCCGGCGACGATCCGCTGCGCGCTGCTGGCGACATCGTGACGGCTTTCGCCCTGTTGCAGCAGCACCACGAACTCGTCGGCGCCTACGCGTCCGAACAGGTCGCCGGCATCGACGAGCATGTGCAACCGGGTGGCGATGGCCTTGAGCACGCCGTCGCCTGCGGCATGGCCATGGGCCTCGTTGATGCCGCCAAACCCCGCGACGTCGAGCAGCAGCAGCGCCTGGTAGGCGGACGCGTTGGCGACCAGCGCCGTCTCGATGTCCTGGCGCAGCCGGGTGCGATTGGGCAGCCCGGTCAACGCGTCGAAGTGCGCCAGGCGCTCGATGCGCTCGCTGGCGGCGCGCTCGCGGGAAATGTCGCGGAACAGCACCAGCCAGCGCGCCGGTCGGCCGTCGCCCGACTCGTAGTCGACGACGGCCTGGGTCCACACCTGCGCACCGTCGGGCCGGTAGAAACACAGCTCGATGGTCTGAGTGGGCGCGCCGCCGGCGGTGCGGCTCATCGCCGCTTGCAGGATCTCGCGCGATTCGGTGGTGTAGTGGCGCAACAGCTCGTCGAGCGCCAGCGACTCGCCCTCGCGGCCGTGCAGGCCGGCGCACTCGCCGGTCCAGTGCAGACGCCGGGTCGCGGCGTCGACTTCGCAGCCGCCAATGCGGCCGAGTTCGGCGACGCGCCGCAACAGGTCGCCGCGCCGATGTGCCTCGGCGTCGGCATGCCGCTGCCGGGTCACGTCCTGGACCTGTGCCAGCACCCGCGCCGGCAGCCCGCCCTCGTCCTCGTCGCCGCTGAGCGAGGCCCAGATCTGCAGGTGCGCAGGGCCGGCGACGCTGTCGACCACCAGGTCGAAATGCGCGGGCTTGGCGCACTCGCGCAGGCAGCGCCAGCTGGTACGCAGCACCGGGAACTGCGCGCGCGGAATCCGCCGCAGCCACACGCGCAACGAGCCGCCGTCGCCGACGCCCAGCAGTTGTCGCAGCTCGGGCGCGCTGTGCACCAGCCCTGCGGCCGGGGCCCAGCTCCAGCTCGACATGCCGGCCAGGCGCTGGGTGTCCTCCACCAGGCGCCGCTGCTCGCGCAAGCGCTGCTCCAGCCGCTTATGGTCGTCGATGACGGTCAGCGTGCCGGCCACCTTCAGCGGCGCGCGCTGGGCGTCGCGGGCGATGATCCGACCGCTGTCGCGCACCCAGCGCCAGCCGGCGGCGGGCTGCAGGCAGCGGTATTCGCACAAATAGGACGATTCGCGCCCGGTCAGATACGCACCGATCGCCTCCCGCATCCGCCCGCGGTCCTCCGGATGCACCCTGCGGCACATCTCCTCGAACGACAGCGGCGCGCCATCGCGATGGCCGACGAGCCCATGCCAGGTCGCCGAACCACGCAGTTGGTCGTGACGCACGTCCCACACCCACAGGGCATGCCCGCCCGCTTCCGCGGCCTCCAGCCAGTCCTCGACATCTTCCGACAGGCTCACGCTCAACGAAAATGCGATCGGGCCGGCCCCGTCCACCGAGATCGCGCGCAATCGGCCGTACAGCGGGGCGTCCGGTCCCGGCAGTTCACAGGCGATCGCATGCTCGCCATCGAGCAATCGCGCATAGAGCAGCGACAGCGACGGCGCATGCAGTTCCACCAGGCGGTCCAAGCCCCGCCGCCGGGCGGCCGGGTTGGCGACCAGGCAGCGTCCGCCGCGGTCGAGCAGCAACAACCCGTCGGACAGCGGGTGATCGAGAAGACTCGAGATGACGCCGGCATCCATCTGGGACCGTTTCGCTCCGTGTCGGCTTGGTAGGTCGCGGATCGCGACTTTGCTCACCGTCCGTTAGCGGCGACCGTGGGACGAAGTTGAGCGCTGTCGAAAGCAGCCCGGTAGACTCGTGGGCGAACGATGCACGGGGCAGCCGGTCAGATGGTTTCCGCACACACGAACGTCCGCGCCGCACGGCGCCAGGACGAGGCGTTGCGCCGCCGATTCGCCGCATTCGGCCGCCGCGTCTGGCTGGGCTGCCTGCTCGGCGGGCTGGCCTGGCTGGGGGTTTGCGCGGTGCTGCCCGCGTCGCTGCCCGCCGCCGGACCGCTCGACGGCCGGCTGCTGGTCGCCGCGTTGCTGCTGATTCCGGCGGCCGGACTGCCCGGCTGGTGGCTGCGGCGACAGGCCGCCAGCCTGGTCCGCAACCACGAGCGCGCGCTCGCTGCCGCCCGGCGCATCGAGCGCGACCGGGAACTGCGCGAACTGCTGGAACTGCTGCCCGACGGCACGCTGCTGGTCGCAGGCGGCCAGGTCCGCCACGCCAATGCCGCCGCTGCGGCCGCGTTCGGCTACGCCGGGTCGATGGCGGGGGTGACGGCCGCGACGCTGGTCGCAGACGAGGACCGGGCGACGTTCGACGCGCTGCTCGCCGAGCCCACGCACGCGCGCGACACGCCTGCCCCGCGCATGCGGCGCCGGGACGCGACTGGCTTTCGCGCCTCGCTGACCGCCAGCCGCACGCGTTACGAAGACACCGATTGCGTGCTGGTGGTGTTGCGCGACCTGAGCGAGGTGGAGCGGATGCGCGACGCGCTGGCGGCCGGCAACGCCGAACTGCGTGCGCTCGCGGCGCGCATGTTCACGTTGCAGGAAGACGAGCGACGCGCGATCTCGCGCGAGCTGCACGACGACATCGGGCAGTCGGTCACCGCGATGAAGCTGGCCGCCGGCAGTGCATTGGTGGAGACCGACCCGCTGCGCCGCCGCGACGACCTGGAGGACATCGCGATGCTGGCCGATGCGACGATCGAGCGCCTGCGCGACATCTCGGTGCTGCTGCGCCCGCCGCAGCTCGACGCGCTGGGTCTGGAGGCCGCGCTGCGCGCGCATGCCGCACGGTTGCTGCGCAACGCCGCGCTGCAGGCCGAGGTCGAAGTCGCAACGCTGACACGCCGGCCGGCCCGCGAAGTCGAGCAGGCCTGCTTCCGCATCGCACAGGAAGCGCTGACCAACATCGTCCGGCACGCCCGGGCGAGTCGGGTGGCGTTGCGGCTGTACGAGGACGCCGGCACCTTGTGCCTGCACGTCGGCGACGACGGTGTCGGCTTTCCCGACAGCGCACCGACGGGGCTGGGCCTGGTGATCATGCGCGAGCGCGCGCAAGGCGTCGGTGGCCGACTGGACGCGGCGTCCTCGCGTACCGGCGGCACGCGGATCGAGGCGCGCCTGCCCTACGACGTGCAGGCCATCTCATGACCGCTGCAGGCCGGGCGAGCCGGTAGAATCCCGCGATGCAGCCTACCTCGATGCCGCTGGAACGTCTGGGTGCCGGTCACCCTGCCCTGGCGCGGATGATCCGCGATGCCAGAACCCGCGGCGGCGCCCTGGCGGTGCTGCACGTGGACATCGACCATTTCGTCTCGGTGAACCAGAACATGGGCACGGACGTCGGCGACGCCGCGCTCCAGGCGGTCGGCGCCCGGCTGCAGGCCAGGCTTGGCGCGCAGGGCATGGTGTGGCGCCACGGCAGCGACGAGTTCGTCGTCGCCGCCTGGCTGTCCGACGACGCGCCCGCTTCGGCGCAGGCACTGGCCGAGGCCCTGGTCGAGGAGATCGAGCGCCCGCTCGAAGTCCTGCCCTATACGCTCTTTCTCGATGCCAAGCTCGGGGTGAGCCTGTGCCCGCAGCACGGCACCGAGCCCTCGGCCCTGCTGCAACTGGCCGAGAATGCGGTGCGCCGCGCCTCGCACGCGGTCTACGAACACGTCCAGTTGCACAGCAACGCGGCCGCCGATCGCAGCCAGGGCGAGAACGGCATCGGCCGGCAGATCCTCGAAGCGCTGCCCAATGGGGAGTTCCGGCTGCGCTACCAGCCCAAGATCAGCGCCCGCGACGGGCGCGTGATCGGCATGGAAGCGCTACTGCGCTGGCAATCGCCGACCCTCGGCCTGCTGTTGCCCGAGCGCTTCCTGCCGACTGCCGAGCGGATCGGCGCGATCCTGCAGATCGGCAACTGGATGCTCGATCGCGTGGTCGCACAGATCCGCACCTGGCGCGAACAAGGGTTCGACGATTTCTTCGTCGGCATGAACGTCACCACGCAACAGTTGCTCGACCCGGCATTCGTCGATCGCCTGCTCGGCCGCATGCAGCAGGCCGGACTGCCGACCTCCTCGCTGGTGCTCGAGCTCAACGAGCGGGCGCTGGGGGCGAACATCGACGTCGTCCATCGCGCAGTGTCGACGCTGCGCCACGAGGGCATCGGGGTCACGCTCGACAACTTCGGCACCGGCGACGCCAGCCTGGGCGCGCTGGTGCGGTATCCGGCCGATATCCTCAAGATCGACCGCAGCTTCATCAACGCCGCGCCTGCAGGCAGCCGCGAGACCGCGATCGTGAGGGCATTGATCGCGATGGGCCACCAGTTGGGCATGAAGGTGATCGCCAATGGCGTGGAGACCGAGGCCCAGCTCGGCTTCCTGCGCCGGGCCGACTGCGACTATTTCCAGGGCTACCTGTTCGGCGAACCGATGAGCGCCGAGACCGCGGGCCAGGCGCTGCGTCGCCGCTATCTGCGTCCGGAGCTGTTCACCGCGACCAAATCGCATCGCACGCTGCTGCTGGTCGACGACGAGGAGAACGTGCTGCGGGCGCTGGTGCGGCTGTTTCGCCGCGACGGCTACCGGATCCTGGCCGCCGGCAACGTGCGCGACGCGTTCGGCCTGCTGGCGACCAACGAAGTGCAGGTGATCCTGTCCGATCAGCGGATGTCGGAGATGGACGGCACCGAATTCCTCGGCCGGGTCAAGATGCTCTATCCCGACACCATCCGCCTGGTGCTCTCGGGCTACACCGACCTGGCCACGGTGACCGAGGCGATCAACCGCGGCGCGATCTACCGGTTCCTGACCAAGCCCTGGGACGACAACGTGCTGCGCGACCACATCCGCCAGGCGTTCCGGACCTACGACATGCAGCGCGGGCGCGACGGCACGGAGTAGGCGCCAGGCGCACACCCCGACTCAGGCGTGCGCACCCGGTTGCCGCACCGGCAGCACGATGCGGAAGCGGCTGCCGGTGCCCGGCGCGCTGTCGACCTCGATCCGGCCGTGGTGCTTGGCGACGATGCCATACGAGATCGACAGCCCCAGGCCCGTGCCCTTGCCCACCGGCTTGGTGGTGAAGAACGGGTCGAAGATCCGCTGCAGCATCTCGGCCGGAATGCCGTTGCCGCTATCGGCGATCTCCACCCAGACCTCCTCGCCCTCGTGGCCGGTGCGCACGGCGATCGTGCCCTGGGTCTCGATCGCCTGGCCGGCGTTGAGCAGCAGGTTCATGAACACCTGGTTGAGCTCGGACTGCAGGCATTCGACCATCGGCAGCGTGCCGTAGTCCTTCTCCAGCGTGGCCTTGTAGCGCAGCTCGTTCCAGACGATGTTGATCGTCGATTCGAGCCCGGCATGCAGGTCGGCCAGGCGCCAGGCGTGCTCGCGGTCCGAGCGCGAGAAGTCGCGCAGGTCGCGGACGATGCGGGTGACCCGCTCGATGCCCTGCCGCGACTCGGTCAGCAGCTGCGGCAGGTCGCGGCTGATGAAGTCGATGTCCAGGCGTTCGCGGGTGGCGTCGATCTCCGCACGCATCGTCTGCGGGTCGTCGCTGCGCAGCGCGCGCTCGTAGACATCGATCAGCGCGAACAGGTTGCCGACGTACTCCTGCAGGCTGCCGAGGTTGGAATGGACGTAACCGATCGGGTTGTTGATTTCGTGCGCGACGCCGGCGGCCAACTGGCCGATCGAGGCCAGCTTCTCGGCCTGCAGCAACTGCTCCTGCGCCGCATTGAAGCGAACGTTGAGCTCGCGGTGGCGCTGCAACAGTTCGTCGTCGCCGCGTCGCGGCCGGCCCGGGTCCTGCAGCACCAGCAGGTAGCGCCCGTCGTCGGCCGCCAACCGATACAGACGCGCGGCGACCTGGGTGCCTTCGCCGAAGGCGACCTGGTCGCGCCAGCGGCCGGTGGTCTCGGCCTGCTCCAGCGCCTGCGCCGGCAGCAGCGCGTCGAGCCTATACGCGTCGGCGGCCCAGGTCGGATGCAACCGCTGCAGCGCATCGCCGGTGGGGTTGGCGTACAGCAGGCGACCGTCGCCTCCGTAGAGGTAGACGCCCTCCTCGATACAGGACAGGACCGAAGTGGGCATGGTCGGGGGCGGTGCGACGACGGGATCGGAAATCGGGGGCACTGCGTGGAGCCGGCTACGGACGCCTGACGATTCTAACCGCAGGACGTCGCCGCTCAGGCGACCGCGAGTTCGCGGCTGCGGCAATCACGCTCGGCGCGGCCCTGTGCGTCGTACCCGGGCAGGCTTTCGGACCGCCCCAGGTGTCGCAGCGCCCAGTTCACCTCGCGCCGGCGCCGGGCGAGCAGCGCACCGTTGGCGCGGTTGAGCTCGCTCAGCTCGGCCAACGGGCCGGCCAGTTCGCCGGCCGGGCAGCGCTCGAGCTCGCGCAGCGCGACGATCTTGTCCTGGGTCGAGCGCATCAGCGCGCCGACATCGTGGCAGATCAGCGCCTCGCGCTCGTCGGCGAGCGCGCTCGCAAGACGGGCCAGACTGTCCTGTGCCGCCGTCATCGGATCAGCCGCCCAGGCGGGCGTCGAGATCGAGCATCCGCGAGGCGATCGCCTCGGCGTCGACGCGGTAGCTGCCCGAGGCGATCGCCTCGCGCACGGCCTGGACGCGCGATTCGTCGAAAGCCGGTCGTGTCGAGAGGTCGCGCTGCAGGGCCTGCAGGCCAGTCGCCTCGCCGGTCAGGCGCAGGCTGTCGCCGGTCGTGGCGCTGGCGGCTTCGACCGCCTTGTCGCGGCTGTCGCCGGCGCGGGCCACCTGGGCGCCGGCCACGGGCGCGGCACTGCGGACAGTCGGCGCCTGGAGTCCATCGATCTTGTGGGTCATGACGGGGATCCTGACACGAAGTGCGTGAATGGGTTCGTGGATGGTATCGGCCCCGGTCCGCGGAGCTTTAGCGCGGATCGGCGCCGGGCGTGGGATCGCATCGTCGACTAACGCCCGACGACCACGTCGCCGGCCGGGTCGACGATGCCCTGCACCACCCGGCGCGAGGACAGGTTCTCGACACTGACCCGCTCGCGCTCGCCGGCGTCGCCGAGCGCGCGACCGGCCATGCGCACCTCGATACCGGCCTGGCGCGAGACCAGCGCGACGGTGTCGCCTCGGCGCACCAGCCGCGGCGACACGAGGTCGCCTGCGGTCAACACGCTGCCGGCGAGCAAGGTGCGGCGCGCGCTGCGGCCAATGGCATCGGCCGGATTGGCGACCGCCGCGCCGGCCACGCGTGCGCCGTCGCGACGTTCGGCGATGAGATCATCGGCCGCGAGCGCCTGGCCTGCAGCCACGCCGCGCGCCAGCACCAACACCGTCTGGCTGCGCCGCACGCGGACCGGCACATACAGCCGCCAACCGCTGGGGCAGCGCACCTCCACCGTGGCGCCGCCGCTGCGGGCGGCCTCCAGCGGCTCGGCGCACCGCGGCATGCGCAGCGCCGGGTCGAGCGTCGCCTCGGCCTCACCGCTCTCGACCGCCGACAGCGCCGCCAGGCGGATCGAATCGACCGACTGGAATGCGTCCGACGCGGCCACCGACGTGCCCCCAGCGACCGCCAGCAGCGCGGCGCTCAGGCACCAGGCCATTGCGGCGGGTCGCAGCAGGCAGACGGTCATGGCGGGGCCCTCACGGACGAACGGATACCGCAGGCGATGCAAGCGCCGTGCCGCGGCGCGTGTCGGTCGCCGCTCAAGTCGTGGGGTTGCGCGCCGATACCGCAGGCATGTCGCAGGATCTGCTCGACCGCATCGACCAGCGTACCCGCCTCGCCGGCCACAACCGGCTGGCGCTGCTGCTGTTCCGTCTCGGCGGACGTCAGGTTTTTGGCGTCAACGTGTTCAAGGTGCAGGAAGTCCTGCGCCGGCCGCATCTGTTCCGCGTGCCGGGGCTGCCGGCGCAGTTCGCCGGGGTCGCCGACGTGCGCGGGCGCAGCGTGCCGGTGCTCGACCTGGGAGTGGCGATCGGCCATCCCGAGCGCAGCGACGACGCCCCACCCGGTTACCTGGTGGTCACCGAGTTCAACCGTTCGGTCCAGGGCTTCCTGGTCAGCGGGGTCGAGCGCATCGTCAACATCGCGGTCGAGGACGTGCTGCCGCCGCCCGACCTGGGCGCCGAGGGCGGCTACCTGACCGCGGTCACGCGCTACCAGGGCGAGCTGATCCAGGTGATCGACGTGGAGAGCGTGCTGGCCGACATCTCGCAGGCGCGGATGGATGCCGACCTGTCCCCGGACTATGCGCTGCCGGCCGACGCGCCGCCGATGCAGGTGCTGGTGGTCGACGACTCGCGCGTCGCGCGCCAACAGATCCGCAGCGTGCTCGACCAACTCGGCGTCGGCGTGACCCTGCTGTCCGACGGCCGCCAGGCGCTCGACCACCTGTTGCAGTTGCATGCGGCCGGCGAGCCGCCCTCGCAGCGCTACGCGATGATCGTCTCCGATATCGAGATGCCGGCCATGGACGGCTACACGCTGACGACGGAAATCCGTCGCCACCCCGGCCTGGCCGACCTGTACGTGCTGCTGCACACCTCGCTGTCGGGCGTGTTCAACACCTCGATGGTGCAGAGCGTGGGCGCCAACGCGTTCGTCGCCAAGTACAGCCCGCACGACCTGGCCGACGAAGTGCTCAAGCGCCTGCACGAGGTCGCCGAGGCGGCCGGCGGGCGACTCGTCGCCGCCTGAGCCCGGTCGCGGCCACCGCGCCGGGCGCCCTGGCACGCCGCTTGCACGGTCACCGGCGACCTCCGCCGGAGCCCGGCCATGTCCAATCCGATCTCGTCCTACCTCGGGCTGCAGGCCGATGCGCTGCCGCTGCGCGAGCAGCGGATGAAGCTCATCGCCAGCAACCTGGCCAACGCCGACACACCCGGCTTCCAGGCCCGCGATCTCGACTTCAACGCCGCGCTGGCCGCCGCCGCACGCACGCGCGAAGCCGGCGGGCAGCCGCCGCTGCGCGAGCGCGCCGACCACATCCCGCTGCCCGGCGCCGATGCCTTGGCGCCGTTCGAGGTCGCGCGCGTCGCCGCCCAGGCCAGCCTGGACGGCAACAGTGTCGATCCCGATGCCGAGCGCGCCGCCTACGGCCGTGCGGCGCTGGAGTACCGCGCCTCGCTGAGCTTCCTCGAATCCAAGGTCCGCACCCTGCTGACCGCCATCACCGGACAGTAACCGATGAGCAACCTGCCGATCTTCGACGTCGCCGGTTCGGCCATGCAGGCCCAGTCGGTCCGCCTGAGCACGCTGGCCAGCAACTTGGCCAACGCCGACTCGGTTGCCGGCTCGCCCGAGCAGGTCTACCGGCCGCTCGAGCCGGTCTTTCGCGCCAGCGCGCACGCCAGCGACCCGGCCCTGACCGGCGTGCAGGTGGCCGGCATCGTCGAGCGCGAGACTCCGCCGATCCAGCGCTACGAACCCGGCCATCCGCTCGCCGATGCCCAGGGCTATGTGTACGCGCCGGATGTCGACCCGGTCTCGCAGATGGTCAACCTGATTTCCGCCTCGCGCAGCTATCAGGCCGGCGTGGAGATGATGAACACCGCCAAGGAACTGGCCGTCGCCACTCTGAGCATGGGCCGCTGATGAGCACGATCTCCAGCGACATCGCCAACAGCCTCGGCCTGGCCGGGGGCGGCAAGGCGACCGACAAGAAGGACGCCTCGCTCGGCCAGGCCGACTTCCTGCGGCTGATGACCGAGCAGCTCAAGCACCAGGACCCGCTCAAGCCGATGGAGAACAGCGCGTTTCTCGGCCAGCTGGCGCAGTTCTCGACCGTGCAGGGCATCCAGGATCTCAACACCTCGGTCAACGGGTTCGCCAGTGCGATGGCCAGCGACCAGCTGCTGCGCGGCGCAAGCCTGGTCGGCCGCGACGTGGTGCTGCCGTCGGCCAAGCTGGCGCTGCCCAACGAAGGGGCTGCGAGCGGCCTGGTCGCCGCCCCGGCGGCCGGTACCGTGAACTTCGACGTCACCGACGCCAACGGCCAGCTGGTCCACCAGTTCAGCGTGCCCGCGCATGCCGCTGGCGAGGTCGCGTTCGCCTGGGACGGCACCGATGCCGCCGGCAACCGGCTGCCGGCCGGGACCTATGGCATCGCTGCACGCCATCTGGCAGGCAGCGGCGAGTCCTCGGTACTGAGCACCTATGTGCGCGCCCGCGTCGACAGCGTGTCGGTCGGCAGCGACGGCCTCTACCTCGACCTCGACGGCCTGGGCACCGCGCCGATCGGCTACGTGCTGCGCGTCAACTGACCGCCCTTTTCATCCGCGCTCGACCTCAACGGAGTCCGCCATGAGCTTCAATACCGCCCTGTCCGGCATCAACGCGGCCAACGCCGACCTCAACGTCACCGCCAACAACATCGCCAACGTCAACACCACCGGCTTCAAAGCATCGCGCGCCGAGTTCAGCGACCTGTTTTCGCGCACGTCCTACGGCCTGGCGCGCAACGCGGTCGGCTCGGGTGTGAAGCTGAGCAACGTCGCCCAGCAGTTTTCCCAGGGCAACATCGCGCCGACCGGTCGCAATCTCGACATGGCGATCGACGGCGAGGGCTTCTTCACCCTCAACAAGAACGGCGCCCGGCTCTATAGCCGCGCCGGCAACTTCCAGGCCGACAACCAGGGGTACATCGGCACCCCGGACGGGGCCCGCCTGCAGGTCTATCCGCCCAGCGCCAACGGCAATGGCTTCGACATCGGCCGGGTCACCGATCTGCAACTGCTGACCACCGACAGTCCGCCGCGCGCGACCACCGCGGTCCACCTGAAGTTCACCTTGCCCGGCAACGCGCAGCCGCCCACGATCGCGGCCTTCGACCCGAGCGAACCCAACAGCTACACCGCCTCGAGCGGCGGCGTCACGGTGTTCGACTCGCTGGGCGTGAGCCACGTGCAGACCTCGTACTTCGTCAAGACCGAAGCCGCCAACGAATGGCAGGTGCACACCTACATCGACGGCGGACGCGTGGGCGATGTCGCCACGCTCACCTTCACCGACAACGGCGCGCTGGCCACGCCCGCCGACGGCCGCATCGCGTTGACGCCGTTCGCGCCGGGCAATGGCGCAGGCGAGGTCGCGGTGACGCTCGATGTCAGCGGCTCGACCCAATACGGCAACGGCTTCCAGCTGCGCGACAACCGCCAGGACGGCTACGCGGCCGGCAAGCTCGACGAGATCAGTATCGCCGCAGACGGTGTGGTCTTCGCGCGCTACTCCAACGGCGCCAATGCCGCGCTGGGCCAGGTCGCATTGACGACCTTCGTCAACCCGCAGGGCCTCAAGTCTCAGGGCAACAACTTCTGGGCCGAAAGCTACGACTCGGGCGCCTCGCGCACCGGCGTGCCCGACAGCGCCGACTTCGGCCAGCTGCAGGCCGGCGCGCTGGAATCGTCGACCGTCGACCTGACCGAACAGTTGGTCAACATGATCGTCGCCCAGCGCAACTTCCAGGCCAACGCGCAGATGATCTCGACCCAGGACAAGGTGACGCAGTCGGTCATCAACATCCGATAGGCCGGGGTTCGGCCACCGGCGCGTCAGGTATCGACGGCCCGGTGATCCGCCCGCTGCACGTCGCGTTCTCTCGCTTCTCGCTGACCGAGCCCGTCGAATGGACAAAGCCCTCTACGTCGCCATGAGCGGCGCGCGCGCCACGCTGCAGGCCCAGGGCACAGTGGCGCACAACCTCGCCAATGCCGAAACTGCCGGGTTCAAGGCCGCGCTGGCCAACACGCAGGCGTATCGCGTGCCCGGCGGCGAACACGCCTCGCGCATCGACGCAATGCACATCGATCAGGGCTTCGACAGCCTGGTCGGTGCGCAGCGAGTCACCGGCAACGCGCTCGATGTCTCGCTGCGGCCCGACCGCTGGCTGGCGGTGCAGTCGGCCGACGGCGGCGAGGCCTATACCCGCGCCGGAAATCTGTCGCCGACCCCCAACGGCCGGCTGGTGACCGGCGGCGGACATCCGCTGATCGACGAGAACGGCCAGCCGCTGGCACTGCCGCCGCACCAGGCGCTGGACATCGGCGAAGACGGCACGGTGTCGATCGTGCCCCTGGGCGAAGGCCCGCAGACGCTGGCAATCGTCGGCCGCCTGCGCGTGGTCGAAGCGCCCCCCGACCGGCTCACACGCGGGCTCGACGGGCTGATGCGCAGCGCCGATCCCCAGCGGCCGCCGGCCCAGGCTGTCGGCAACGTCATGACCACCGGCGCACTGGAATCGAGCAACGTCGACGCCGCCGGCGCCCTGGTGCAGATGATCCAGTTGCAGCGCCAATTCGAAATGCAGGTCAAATTGATCCAGCGCGGCGACGACAACGCCCAGGCCGCCAACAGCCTGCTCCGCCTGGGCGGCTGACGCTAGAAAACCGACGTCTCAAAACCGGGGTCAGAGTGCAATTTCGTCGTCGTAGCAAGACGACCCGATGCAGTCGCTAAGAAATTGCACTCTGACCCCGGTTTTGAGGCGATGGCACGGGGATTGCATCGCTGATTGGGGACGGCGCGGTGCGCCGCATCGAGGACACGACGATGAACCAGGCACTGTGGGTGGCGAAGACCGGGCTGGATGCGCAGCAGACGCGCATGTCGGTGGTCTCCAACAATCTGGCCAACACCAACACCACCGGCTTCAAGCGCGACCGCGCCAACTTCGAGGATCTGCTGTATCAGCAGGTGCGCCAGCCGGGCGGTGCGACCTCGGCGCAGACGCAGCTGCCAACCGGCCTGCAGTTGGGGACCGGTGTGCGCGTGGTGTCGACGGCCAAGGATTTCCAGCAGGGCAATCCGCAGCAGACCGGCCGCGCGCTCGATGTGATGGTCAACGGTCGCGGGTTCTTCGAGGTGCTGCTGCCCGATGGCACCTCTGCCTACACCCGCGACGGCAGCTTCAAGATCAGCCCACAGGGCGAACTGGTCACCAACAGCGGCTTCGCGGTGCAGCCGGGCATCCAGATCCCGGAGGGCGCGCAGGCGATGACGATCGGCCAGGACGGCACGATCACCGTGCAGATGGCCGGCGAAGGCCAAGCGCTGGAGATCGGCGCGCTGACGATCACCGACTTCATCAATCCCGCGGGCCTGCAGGCGCGCGGCGAGAACCTGTATCTGGAGACGACGGCCTCGGGCCCTGCCCAGAACGGCACGCCCGGCCTCAACGGGCTGGGGCTGATCGAACAGGGCGCGCTGGAAGGCAGCAACGTCAACGTGGTCGAGGAACTGGTCAGCATGATCGAGACCCAGCGCGCTTACGAGATGAACGCCAAGGCGATCTCGACCACCGATTCGATGCTCGGCTATCTGAACAACAAGATCTGAGGCCGTCATGTTCGTCCGTCCGCCTTCCGCGCCGCGCGCGCTCGTGCTGCTGGCCCTGCCCGCGCTGCTCGGCGGCTGCGTGGCCGCCGGCGATGTCCGGCCCTATCCTGCGCTGGCGCCGATCCAGCCGGTCGCAGCCCCGCCGACGTATGCGACCCAGGGTGCGATCTACCAGGCCGGCGGCGGCGGGCTGTCGCTGTTCGCCGACAAGCGCGCGCGCGAGGTCGGCGACCTGATCACGATCCAGCTGATCGAGAGCACCATCGCGCAGACCAACGCCGCGACCAAGGTCGGCAAGGACAGCAGCGTGGCAATCGCGCCCCCCAACCTGTTCGGCGCCCCGGTCACGATCGGTGGGCGCGAGGTGCTGGGCGCCAGCGCCAGCGGAAAGCGCAGCTTCGATGGCAACGGCCGCAGCACCCAGAGCAACCGCCTGCAGGGCAGCATCACCGTCACCGTGGTGCAGCGCCTGCCCAACGGCAATCTCGTGGTCGAAGGCAGCAAGGAGCTGCGTTTGAACCAGGGCAACGAACTGGTGCAGGTCCAGGGCATCGTGCGCCCGGCCGACATCGCCCCCGACAACAGCGTGCCGTCGGGCCGTGTCGCCGACGCGCGGATCGTCTACGGCGGCCGCGGCGCGATCGCCCAGTCCAACGCGATGGGCTGGCTCGGCCGGTTCTTCAACTCGCGGCTGTCTCCCTACTGAGTCCCGTCATGCGCCCTGCCCGCCTCCGCCCGTTCCTCGTCGTCGCGCTCGCCTTGTGCGCGTGCGTGCCCGCCTGGGCGCAGGAGCGCATCAAGGACCTGGCCACCGTCGGCGGCGTGCGCGGCAACGCGCTGGTCGGCTACGGCCTGGTGGTCGGCCTGGACGGCAGCGGCGACCGCACAAGCCAGGCGCCCTTCACCGTGCAGAGCCTGCGCAACATGCTCAACGAGCTCGGCGTGACCGTGCCGTCGAACGTCAACCCGCAGCTCAAGAACGTGGCCGCCGTCGCGATCCACGCCGAACTGCCGCCGTTCGCCAAGCCCGGCCAGACAATCGACGTGACCGTCTCGTCGATCGCCAATGCGATCTCGCTGCGCGGCGGCACCCTGCTGATGGCGCCACTCAAGGGCGCCGATGGCCAGGTCTACGCCATCGCCCAGGGCAGCCTGGTCGTCGGCGGCTTCGGCGCGCAGGGCCGCGACGGCTCGCGGGTGTCGGTCAATATCCCGAGCGTGGGCCGCATCCCCAACGGCGCGATGGTCGAGCGCGGCGTCGCGACCGGGGACCTTGGCGACAGCGGCGAGCTGACGCTCAACCTCAACCGCGCTGATTTCAGCACCATCGCCAACATGGTCGCCGCGCTCGACGCGCGCTTCGGTCCGGGCACGGCGCGCGCGGTCGACGGCGTGACCGTCGCGGTGCGCGCGCCGTACGACCTTGGTGCGCGGATCGGCTTCCTCGCGCAGGTCGAGAACGTGCAATTGGCCGCCGGTTCGGCGCCGGCCAAGGTCATCGTCAACTCACGCACCGGCACCGTGGTCATCGGCGCGCAGGTCAAGGTGCTGCCGGCCGCGATCGCGCATGGTTCGCTGAGCGTGACCATCACCGAGAGCGTGGACGTCAGCCAGCCCGAGGCCTTCGGCCGCGGCAGCACGGTCGTGGCGCCACGGTCGGACATCGAGATCGGCCAGGACGGCAGCCGCATGTTCAAGTTCGCTGGTGGCACCTCGCTCGACGAGATCGTCCGCGCGGTCAATGCGGTGGGCGCCGCGCCCGGCGATCTGATCGCGATCTTGGAAGCGCTCAAGCAGGCCGGCGCGCTGCGCGCGGAACTGGAGGTGATCTGACATGCGCATCGCCCCGACGCCCATCGATCTTGCGCCCAGCCAACGGCCCGATGCTGCCCGCATCGATGACGCCGCACGCCAGTTCGAGGGCGTGTTCGCGCAGATGCTGATCAAGAGCATGCGCGATGCGAGCTTCGGCGATGCGCTGTTCCCCGGCGAGAACCAGCTCTACCGCGACCTCTACGACCAGAAGCTCGCCAAGTCGTTGACCGACGGTCCGGGGCTGGGTCTGGCGAAGACGATCGCACGGCAGTTGGGGGGCGCCGAGGCCGCCCCGGCGCTGGACACGCGATTGAACCCGACCGCGCCACTGCCGCCTGCCACAGCCGCCCCTGGCGACCGGTCCTTGCTGCCCGAAACGCTGGGCGCGCGCACCCTGGACCTGATCGCCGGGCGTACCGACGTGTCCGGCGAGACGGCGAGCCCGGCCTCGCCGATGGATGGCTTCATCGATCGGCTGCTGGCGCGCGTGCAGCCTGCAGCCTCGGCCGCAGGCGCGGCCGCGACCGCGCTGGTGCCGGGAGCGGCTGCGCTGGAAAGCGCCTCGCGCGCGGCCGCCGATCGGCTCGGTGCGCGCACGCCCGAAGGCTTCGTCGCCTCGATCTGGTCGCACGCGCAGAGCGCGGCGCGCGAGCTCGGGGTCGATGCCCGGGCGCTGGTGGCGCAGGCGGCGCTCGAAACCGGCTGGGGCCGGCGCATGATCCGCCAGGACGACGGCGGGACCGCGCACAACCTGTTCGGCATCAAGGCCACGGGCTGGCAGGGCGAGCGCGCCACCGCGAGCACCCACGAGTACCGCAACGGCGTGCGCCGCGATGAGCGCGCGCAGTTCCGCGCCTATGCATCGCCGGCCGAGAGCTTTGCCGACTACGTGCGGCTGCTCAAACAGACCCCCCGCTACCGCCAGGCGCTCGAGTCGGGCGGCGACGTGCGCCGCTTCGCCAGCGCGCTGCAGCAGGCCGGCTATGCCACCGATCCGCGCTACGCCGACAAGATCAGCGCGATCGCCAACGGCCCCACGCTGGGCCGCGCGCTGTCGACGATCGCCGAAGTCGCACGCGAGGCTGGCGACGCCGTGCAGCCGTTCCGCTTCGCCGGCGCCGATGCGCCCGGCCAGGCATTCACCCGCCGCTAGTCGCCAGGACCCGTCATGGCCAACGTCCTCACCACCGGCACCAGCGCCCTGATTGCGTTCCAGCGGGCGCTGTCGACCGTCGGCCACAACGTGGCCAATCTCAAGACGCCCGGCTACAGTCGCCAGCAGGTCGAGTTCACGACCGGCACCCCGCGCGACATCGGCGTGGGCTATATCGGCAGCGGCACCCGGATCAGCGACATCCGCCGCGTCGCCGACGATCTGGCCAATGCGCGGCTGATCGACAGCGGCGGCGAACTGGCCCGCTTGCAGCAACTCTCCAGCCTCACCGGCCGCGTCGACAGCCTGATGTCCGAATCGGCCACCGGCATCGCCGGGCAATGGTCGAACTTCTTCGACGCCGTCAGCGCCCTGTCGTCCAAGGCCTCGGCATCGGCCGAGCGGCAGAGCCTGCTCGGCGACGCCAAGGCGCTGACGTCACGCTTCCAGCAATTGCACGGCGAGTTCGGGCGCCTGGCGACCGAGGTCGACAACGGGCTGGTCGCAGGCGCCACCGAGGTCAACCGGCTGGCCGGCCAGATCGCCCAGCTCAACGCACGCATCAGCAGCGCGTCGACCGCCTCGCCGGACCTGCTCGATCAGCGCGACCAGTTGATCACCGAACTCGTCGGCTGGACCGGCGGCACTGCGGTGGCGCAGGACGGCGGCGCGATCAACGTGTTCTCCAGCGGCGGCCAGGCGCTGGTCGTCGGGGCGCAGGCCTCGCAACTGACCACCGTCTCCGACCCTTACCGTCCCGAACGGCAGCAGCTCGCGCTGCAGGGCACCGGCCAGACGGTGCGCATCGACGAGCGTGCGATGGGCGGACGCCTGGGCGGGCTGCTCGAGTTCCGCAGCCAGGTGCTAGACCCGACCCAGGCCGAACTGGGCCGCATCGCGCTGGGGCTGGGCATGCGCTTCAACGCCGGGCACGCCGCTGGTGTCGACCAGACCGGCGCACGCGGCGGCGATTTCTTCAGCGTGCCCGCGCCGGTGGTCTCCGGCCACACGGCCAACGCCGGATCGGCACGGCTGTCGGCCAGCGTCGCCGACCTCGCCGCGGTCGATGGCCGCAATCTGGTCGTGCAGTGGCGCGATGGCGCCTGGTCGGCCAGCGATGCGGCCACCGGTGTCGCGGTGCCGGTCGCAGGCACCGGCACCGCCGACGATCCGTTGCGGGTGGGCGGCATCGCGTTGGTCGTCGACGGCGCGCCCGCGCAGCAGGACCGTTTCCTGCTGCAGCCCACCGCCCAGGTCGCCGGTGGGCTGGCGGTGGCGATCACCGATCCGGGCCGGATCGCCGCCGCGACGGCGGTGCGTGTGGATGCCGCGCTCGACAACCAGGGCAGCGGCAAGCCGTCGGGCATGCGCGTCGATGATGCCCAGGCCGCGCTCGCGGGCCCGGCCAGCATCGAGTTCCTCGACGGCGATCAGTACACGATCAATGGCGACGGGCCGTTCCCCTACACACCGGGCGCGCGGATCCAGGCCAATGGCTGGTCGTTCGTGCTCGACGGCGTGCCGGCCGCGGGCGATACCTTCACAGTCGGCCCGACCGGCGCCGGCTCCAGCGACAACGGCAACGCCGCCCTGCTCGCCGGGCTCGACGACCTGCGCCTGCTCGACGGCGGCAACGTCAGCCTCAACGGCGCGATCTCGGGCCTGACCTCCGCCGTCGGCTCCACCGCCCGGCACGCGGCCTACGCCGCCGAAGCGCAGGCGGTGGTGCACACCCAGGCGGAGTCGGCGCGCGCCAGCATCTCGGGCGTCAATCTCGACGAGGAGGCAGCGAACATGTTGCAACTGCAACAGGCCTACCAGGCCGCCGCGCAGATCATCTCCACTGCCGACACCCTGTTCCAGTCGATCCTGGGGGCGGTCCGCCGATGAGCAATCGCATCTCCACCAGCATGCTCTATCACCAGTCGATCGCCTCGCTGCAGTCCAAGCAGGCGTCGCTGGCGCGCCTGCAGCAGCAGATGAGCACCGGGCAGAAACTGCTGACCGCCAAGGACGATCCGGTCGGCGCCGGCGCCGCGGTCGGATTGGATCGGGCGCTTGCCGAACTCGAACGCTTCGGCAAGAACGGCGACGCCGTGCGGCACCGTCTGGGGATGCAGGAAAGCGCGCTGACGCAGGCCGGCGGCATCATGGGCCGGATCACCGAGCTGACTGTGCGCGCCAACAGTGCCTCGCTGTCGGATGGCGACCGCCAGGCCATCGCCATCGAAATCACCAACCTGCGCGACAGCCTGTTGGAAGTGGCCAACAGCCCCGACGGCGCCGGTCGCTACCTGTTCGGCGGCACCCAGGACGGCAGCCCGCCGTTCAGTCGGGTCGCCGGCAGCGTTGCCTATGGCGGCGACCAGACCCAGCGCCAGGTCGAGGTCGCCCCGCAACTGTTTGTCGCCGACACCCTGCCCGGCAGCGATGTGTTCCTGCGGGTGCGCACCGGCGATGGTCGCGTGGACGTCGCCGCGCAGGCCGGCAACACCGGCACCGGTCGGGTCGGCAGCTTCTCGGTCGCCGATTCGTCGCGCTGGGACGGCGGCCGGTACCGGATCGCGTTCGGCGAGGACGGCGCCTATGAGGTGCGCGATGCCGCCGGCGAAGTGGTCGCCAGCGGCACGCACGTCGACGGCGAGGCCATCGCCGTGCAGGGCGTCCACGTGGTGCTCGGCGGCACGCCGGCCGATGGCGATGCGTTCGAAGTCGGCCCGGCGATGACGCGCGACGTGTTCGCGACCATCGACCGCCTGCTCGGCGCGCTGGCGCTCGATCCGACCACCGACGCCCAGAGGGCTGCGCAGCAGAATGCCCTGCAGGGCGCGATGCGCGACATCGCCACGGCGCAGGACCACTTCATCGATGCGCGCGCCGCCGGCGGCGCCCAGTTGTCGGCGCTCGACGGCGCCGATAGCCTGCGCGGCGCCCAGGGCCTGACCATCGAGTCCACGCTCTCGGGCCTGCGCGACCTCGACTACGCCAAGGCCATCGCCCAGTTCAACCTCGAGAAGGTCGCACTCGACGCCGCCCAGCTGAGCTTCGTGCAGATGCAGCGCTTGTCGCTGTTCGATCGGCTGCGCTGACCCAGGCAGCATCGCCGCGCGTCGCACGGCCAGCTACGCGCAGGGCGCCTGGACGTCCACGGCGCGTCCGCGAAACGTCTTCTGCACGAGCCCCCACGTTCGCGATACGCTCAGGCCTGCTCCATGCGCTGCAGTCTCAGCCGCAACGCGCGGAGCCGTTGCTGCAGCAAGGCTGGCGGCAACGTCATCGACATTGCTCGCATGCAACGCGCCAGGTGTTCGGGTCGGCGATGCAGCGCCTCCAGCGCCCGTTGAAGGTCTCGCACGACCACATCGCCATAGGCGCTCCGGGCCTTGGCGATGGCGGGTCGCAACGTGCTGGGCGCCGGCGCCATCATGGCCAAATCCAGGGCGTCGCGCGAGAACGCGCTGTCGTCTGCCCAGCGATCGGCGTTCGCGAGCAGCTTGCTTGCCACGAGATCGGGGCGCGTGAGCGTCGGAATGCCGCAGATCGTGTCGCGAACGCGGGGCGTGTCGAATTCGATCCTGCCCTCAAGCACGATCTCGAACTTGATCGGCACACCGTCTACATCGAGCCATGCCCGAATGCCGTATTGGTCCGCGCGAAGGGCGCGGGTCACCGTCGGTGACGTCCGACCGGCCTTCAGGATGGGCGTCAGATGTGCGACCGGCCAGCATCTGTCGCAGGCAGCGATATCCGGCAACATCCGACACCATCAGATCGATGTCCACCGATTCGCGATACTCGCCGTGGGCCAAGGCGATGGCGGTGCCACCACCGAACCAGCATTAGGCCTGGCGCAGGCGGTCGCCGTCCAACGCGTCGAGCACAGCGGCGATCCGGCGGTGATGACCGCGTTCAAACACCGAGGACATCCACGTCGAACACCTGCGACAACGCATCGATCAAGGCGCGCTCCCCGGAGGCGAGCGCCGCGATGTCCAGATGTCGCCGATTGCGCTCGTAAAGCGCCAGCGCCTCCCGCGGTGACAGGATCGTGGCGCCGTCGCCGACCTGCCACGCCAAGCGCTGCAACTGCGCGTAATCGGAGAGGCGGATCGTCAGCGGCAGCGCTGGGAGATCCGAAGGCGCGGATGCAGTCGAAGCCGCACCTGGGACTTCGATCTCGACCTCAAGCCCCAGCGCATGCACCGCCGCGAGGACATAGCCCCAAGCGACGGAGGTCTCGCCGCGCTCCAGTCGATGCCAAGTGACGCGCGACATGCCTGCAGCTTCAGCGGCGGCCGTCATGCTGATGCCCAGCGACTTGCGCCTGTCGCGCAGCCTTTGCCCGCTATACCTGGCCTGGGTTGCCACGTCGGGAACACGTTCGACAGTCACGGCAGGCTCCTCGGTTGCGTTGCTCATCCTATACATTTCGCACGGAATGTAAATGAATGGATACAAAAAATATAATGAACAACAAGACTGTGTTCGGTCGCCGCGATTCGGTGCCTCCCGCGGACCTCACCTAGGCCCAGCGAACGGGCAGATGGCAACCGGTCCCATGATGTGCAACGACAACCCTAAAGCCCAGCCCCGGCACGCCGTTAATGGTGTCAGCAGAGGACAGGGCCGGTGAGACGGCAAGCCCCTGCGGAGCCACCCGGCAAGGCCCTGTACCCGCCGGATCCCTCATCCAGGAGACCAGCAATGTCCGTCATCAACACCAACACCATTTCGCTCAACGCCCAGCGCAACCTGTCGACCAACAGCGCCAGCCTGTCGACGACGATCCAGCGCCTGTCGTCTGGCCTGCGTATCAACAGCGCCAAGGACGACGCCGCCGGCCTGGCGATTTCCCAGCGCTTCAGCACCCAGATCCGCGGTGCCAATCAGGCCGCCCGCAACGCCAATGACGGCATCTCGCTGGCACAGACCGCCGAAGGCGCGCTGGGCGAGATCGGCAACAACCTGCAGCGCATCCGCGAGCTGTCGGTGCAGTCGCGCAACGCCACTAACTCCGGCACAGACCGTGCTGCGCTCAACGCCGAAGTTCAGTTGTTGAAGTCGGAGATCCAGCGCGTCGCCGAGCAGACCAACTTCAACGGCAAGAAGCTGCTCGACGGCAGCTTCCAGAACCAGGCCTTCCAGGTCGGCGCCAACCAGGGGCAGACGATCAGCGTTGCGCAGATCGCAAACGCCAATATCAGCAAGCTCGGCAACTGGAACGAAGCCGCCACTTCGGCAACGGCCACGGGCGTCGCCGCGACCGGCGGCGCGGATGCGGGCGGCGGCGCTGCCACGCCGGGCACGCTGGCCTTCGACACTGCGGGCGTCGCCAATGCGGCCGCTGCGTTCACGTTCGCGGTCAACGGCACCAACGTGGAGATCGCCGCCGCGGCCGGTCGTGACGCGGCCGGGCTGGCCACCGCGATCGCCGCGGGCATCACCGACCAGGCCGCGGGCCTGACCGCCGCCGCGGACAACGGCGTCGTCACCTTCAGCAACACCTCCGGTGCCGCTGTCGCGTTGACCGGTGGGATCACCGGTGCAGTGGCCGCGCAGACCGAAGCCGGCGCTGCCACGCCGGGCAGCTTCACCGCGGGCAGCTTCACGCTGCAGGGCGTGCTGCCGTCGGGCGACAGCTCCGAGGCGATCACGATCAGCTACGGCGCCGCGGGCAGCGCGTCGGAGCGCGCCAGCAACCTGGTCACCGCGATCAACAACCAGAGCTACAACACCGGCGTGACCGCCGCGCTCGACGACAACGGCAATGTCGCGCTGTCGTCGGCGAATGGCAACTTCACGGTCGGCGCCGCCCAGGGAGGCGATGCCGCAGGCCTGCTCGAACAGACCGGCCTGACCGCTGGCACGACGGCGAACTTCGCCCAAGGCGCCGCCGCGACCGGCTTCGCCCAGCTCGACATCTCGTCCGAGCGTGGCGCCGAAAACGCCATCCTGGCGATGGACGCGGCCCTGAAGTCGGTCAACTCGGCCCGCGCCGACCTGGGCGCCGTGCAGAACCGCTTCAGCTCGGTCGTGGCGAACCTGCAGACCGGGTCGGAGAACCTGGCGGCCTCGCGCAGCCGCATCGTCGACACCGACTTCGCCAAGGAGACCGCCGAGCTGTCGCGCACGCAGATCCTCCAGCAGGCCGGGACCGCAATGTTGGCGCAGGCCAACCAGATCCCGCAGAGCGTGCTGAGCCTGCTGCGCTGATCGCGCCGCACATCCCGCACTGACGTGGACGCAACCCGCCTTTCGGCAACGAAAGGCGGGTTTCGCTTGTCTGCAGACCCTGTGCGGAACATACCGGCGGGACGCCGATCGTCCGCTGGCATGCAACCTGCATGTCCGACGTCGACTCAAGCGCGGCGCGTCGGCGCCGATATCCATTCCATACGGCGCGTGCCTGCACGGCGCGGCGTCGGCGGGCAACGGGAGACCGGACATGGCGGACTATTCCTTCGGCTACGGCGGCGTGGGCTCCGGCCTGGACATCAGTGCGATCGTCACCAAGCTGGTCAACACCGATCGTGCGCCGCACGACACGCGCCTGAACAAGCTCGAGACCAACGCCAAGTTCAAGCTTTCGGGCCTGGGCGGGGTGACGTCCGCATTCGACGGCCTCAAGACCGCGCTCGATGCCCTGCAAAAGCCTGAGGCGCTGGGCGCTCGTATGGTCAGCTCGCGCTCGACGACCGGCACGCCGCCCAGCGGGACCGTCACCGATACCGTGCTCGGCGCCACGGTCGGCGGCAATACGCCGCTGGGGCGTTACGAGGTCGTGGTCGAGCGCCTGGCCACCGCCCACAAGCTGGTCGGCGACGGCATCGGCAAGGCCACCAAGTTCGGGGCCGGCACCCTGCGGGTCGGGATCGGCAAGGATATCGTCGATGTCACCGTGGCCAAGGACGCCAGCTTGGCCGACATCCGCAATGCGATCACCGCCGCCGCCGGCAAGCACGGCGTGCAGGCCGCGCTGCTGACCTCCGACAAGGGCCAGCACCTGTCTCTGGGCAGCGCCAAGACCGGCGCGGCGCATGCGATCACGATCTCGGTGCTCGAGGGCGACAGCGCTCTGCACGGCCTGGTCGACGGCCTGGCGGAGCAGACGCCCGCCAGCGACGCGCGGATCGCCATCGATGGGCTGGTCAGCACCAGTGCCAGCAACACCGTCACCGATACGGTGCAGGGACTGACTCTCAAGCTCAAGGATGCCGGGACGAGCGTCGTCGAGGTCGACGCCAATCCCACCGGCAGCCGCGCCGCGGTCGAAGGCTTCGTCAAGGCCTACAACGCCGCTCTGAACGCCATCACCACCGCCACCAGCTACAACGCCGAGACCAAGACGCCGTCGTCGCTGACCGGCGATGCGCAGATGCGCGGCGCCGGCTCCCAACTGCGCGGGGTGATGAGCGAACTGCTCGGCGAACTCGCCGCCCAGGGGCTGGATGCCAAGACTCTGGGCCTGCAGACCCAGGGCCACCCCAATCCTAACGGCAATCTGGTGCTCGATGCCGCCAAGTTCGACGCCGCGATGGCCGAGAATCCGGCCAAGATCGCGGCGGCGTTCACCGGGCAGACCGGCATCGCCAGCCGGCTCAACGCGGTGGTCAAGTCTTATGTCGGCAAGGAAGGCTCGTTCACCTCGCGCAAGGACGGACTCGATGGCCAGCTCAAGGACATCGGCAAGCAGCGCGATGCGCTGGAGTTGCGCATGAAGGGCGTCGCCGAGCGCTACAAGGCGCAGTTCGTCGCCCTCGACAAGCTCATGGCGCAGATGAGCACCACCAATTCCTATCTCGCCCAGCAGCTCGCCGCGCTGTCGGCGCAGACCTCGAAGTAATCCCTCGGAGACGCCCGATGATGCCCCGCAACTATGCCCAGCAGTACCGACAGACGCAGTTGGAGGGCGCCGTCATGGAGGCCGATCCGCACCGGCTGGTTGCGTTGCTGCTGGCCGGCGCCTGCGAGCGCATCCGCCTGGCTGAAGCCTGCCTGGAACGGGGCGATCAGGCGCGCAAGGGCAAGGCAATCGGAGAGGCCTGCGCGATCGTCGGCCATCTCGACGGCTCGCTCGACCACGAAGCCGGCGGCGAGATCGCCGCCAACCTCTCCTCGCTCTACGACTACATCGTCCGTCGGCTGACCGAAGCCAACCTGCAGAACGACCCGACCGGCCTGCGCGAGTCGCTGGCGCTGCTGGCCGAGGTCGATGCCGCCTGGGCCGCGATCGGGCCCGGCAAGGCGGCAAACGAAGCGACCGGCGCATCGGCATGAGTGGGCTCGAGGCCCTGCACCGCGACCTCGCCGCGCTCGATGCGGCGATCGCGCACGATGACGTGGAGACCGCGGCCGGCCTGCTGGACGCCTATCACCAGCGCCTGCAGGCCACGGTGGGGCCCGCAGTGGGCGCATCCGCCGGGCACACGCCACCGGCGCCGGCGCTGCGCGCCCTGCTCGACGCCCAACTCGCGCTGACCGCACGCCTGGGCGCACGCCGCGACACAGCCGCCGCGCGGTTGCGGCAGGCACACCGTGCCAACGCGGCCTCCAGGCTCTATGCCGGACTGGAGCAGACGCCGTGAATCCGCTTGCATCGACCACCCCCGCCGAAGCCGAGGCGCGGCTGTTCGGCGACGCGCTGAGTTGCGAGCTCGACCTGCCGATGGCCATCGAACCGGCCGACGGCGCCGGCCGACAGGCCGAGGCCATCACCCTGCTGTCGGCACTCGCCCACATCGAAGACCTGCGCAAGGACGACGGCGGCGAGGACCACGGCGACCTGCCGCTGCTGGCCCAGCGCATGGACGCCAAGCTCGACCTGATCCTCGCCCTGCTCGGCCGGCTGGCGCGGCGCGACGACGGCCTGGTCGACCGCCGGCTGCACTGGTCCTGCCATGGCCTGCGGGTCGACCTGGAACCGGGCGAGCATCTGCCGCCGGGCGCGGCCGCGATCGTGCGGCTGCAGCCGGCCGACTGGCTGCCCGACCATCTGGCCTTGCCGGCGACCGTCGTGGCCTGCGAACAAGGCCATGCCGGGAGCCGGGTGTGGCTGGCTTTCGCCGGTCTGCGCGCCGACCTCGTTGAGGCACTGGACCGCCATCTGTTCCGCCTGCACCGGCGCCAGGTCGCCGAACAACGGCGGCGCTGAAACCCGCCTGCCCCGCGCTGACGTATCCTGTCCACCGGGAGGCCGCTCAGACGGCGGCCAGGAGGGGACCGGGCTGGTGCGCGTACTGATCGTCGATGACCACACGCTGGTGCGGGCCGGCCTGGACCGGCTGCTGCAGGGCTTCGACGACGTCGATGTGTGCGCACAGGCCAGCGGCGCCGACGAGGCGCTGGCGCTGAGCCTGGCCCATCGCCCGGACCTGGTGCTGATGGACCTCTCGCTGCCTGGCCGCAGCGGCATCGAGGCCATGGTCGCGATCCGCGCGCAGTTGCCCGCCACCCGCGTACTGATCATGTCGATGCACGACGATGCCCAGCACGTGCGCACGGCGATCGAACGCGGCGCGGCCGGCTTCATCGTCAAGGACGCCGCCCCGATGGAACTGGAACTGGCGCTGCGCACCGCAGCGGCCGGCGAGCTGTATCTCAGCCCGCGGCTGTCGTCGCGGCTGATGGCACCGATGTTCGGCCGCCCGGTGCAGGGCGGCGTCGATGCGCTGTCCAGGCGCCAGCAGCAGATCCTCGACCTGATCGGTCGCGGGCGCAGCAGCAAGGAGATCGCCGCCGAGCTTGCGATCAGCATCAAGACGGTGGAAACCCACCGTGCACGCATGATGGAGACGCTCGGTTGCCGGCGCGCCAACGACTTGGTGCTGCTCGCCGCGCGGCAGCGGCCGGCCGGAGACTGACGCCGCGCCGCCGGAATTCCGACGCCGGTGCCGATCGGCGTGTCGGGGAAACCCCGACAGCAGTCAGGCAATCCCTTGCCGACGTGGGGAACGGCCCGATAGCGTTGCCGTCACGCCGCCTTCACGATGCCTGCACGCGTCGACGTCCGGCGCGACGGGATTCCGACATGAAGGCCTCCGCCTCGCTGCAGCTCGGCCAACAGCTGCATCTCACACCGCAGTTGCTGCAGTCCATCCGCCTGCTGCAGCTCGATGGGCAGCAACTGGAGCTGGAAGTGCGCCGCGTGCTCGCGCACAACCCGATGCTGGAGCTCGACGAGGTCCCCGTCGCCGCGCCCGCTCCGGTCGATACCGACGCCATCCCCGATGGCCGGGTCGAGGTCGCCGCGTTCGACGAACTGCCCGACAGCACGATGTGGGACGTGCGCAGCGCCAGTTGGAGCGGCGATGACGACGGCCTGCAGCGGATCGCGGCCGAGCCGTCGAGCGATCCGCACTGGCGAATCCTGCAGCGCCTGGCGCTGGAACTTTCGGACGCGCAACTGGCGATCGCCGCGTTCTGGCTGACCCACTGCGACGAGGCCGGCTATCTGGTCGCGCCGCCCGAGGCGCTCGCCGAACAGGCGCCGACGCAGTTGGGCTGCTCGGCGGCGCAAGCCGAGGCGGTGCGCCAGCGGCTGCTGGCCGGCGATCCGGCCGGCATCGCCGCCCGCGACGTGCGCGAGTGCCTGCTGGCGCAACTCGACGCCCTGCCCGGCCACGTGCCCGGCCGTCCGTTGGCCCGGCGCCTGGTCGCGGTCGCGCTCGACCTGCTGGCCGCGCACGATGTCGATGCGATCGCCCGCCGTCTCGACCGCGCGGTCGAGGATATCCATGAAGCGATCGCGCTGGTGCGCGCGCTCGATCCGCGCCCGGCCCAGACCGGCGCCCCCGTATCCGACGACGCGGTCGTGCCCGATGTCGTGGTCTGGCATGCCGACGCCGGCTGGCGCGTCGCATTGAACCCGGTCACAACCCCGCGCGTGACGATCAACGCCGGCTACGAGCGGTTGCTTGCCGATGGCGGCGAGGCCGCCGCGCCGATGCGCGAACTGCTGCAGGAGGCCCGCTGGTTCGCACGTGGCCTGTCGATGCGTTACGAAACCTTGCTGCGCACCGCGCGCGTGTTGGTCGAACGCCAGGCGGCCTTCCTGGCCCAGGGCGAGGAAGCCATCGCGCCGTTGACCCTCAAGGAGGTCGCCGAGGCGATCGGCATGCACGAATCGACGGTCTCGCGGATCACCACCGGCAAGTATCTGCAGACGCCACGCGGCACGATCGAGATGAAGCGCTTCTTCGCAGTGCGCCTGGAAGGCGCGGAAGTCTCCGGCGCCGCGGTCCGAGCGATGGTCCGGCGGCTGATCGAGGCCGAGCCGCGGCACCGCCCGCTGGCCGACGACGCGATCGCCGCGCTGCTCGCACGCCAGGGCGTGCACATCGCGCGGCGTACCGTCGCCAAGTACCGCGAACAGCTCGACATTCCGCCCGCACGTCTGCGCCGCGCCCCGGCGTCCGCGCCACTGGCCCGAACGGCCTGAGACCCCCATGGACAAGATCAAGGTACTGCTGGTCGACGACCACGACGGCTTCATCAATGCCGCGCTGCGCCACTTGCGCCGACTGGACTGGCTGGACGTGGTCGGCACCGCCGGCAACGGCCTGGAGGCCATCGCGCAATCCGAGGCGCTGCGCCCGGATGTGGTGCTGATGGACCTGGCGATGCCGGAGATGGGCGGCCTGCAGGCCGCGCGGTTGATCAAGGCGCAGGACGACCCGCCCTACATCGTGATCGCCAGCCACTTCGACGACGCCGAGCACCGCGAGCACGCCACGCGCGCCGGCGCCGACAACTTCGTCAGCAAGCTGTCCTATATCCAGGAAGTCATGCAGATCCTCGACAGCCTGCGCCATCCGCAGGGCGAGCCGGGAGCGCAGCTGTGAGCGAGCCGCGCATCCTGGTCATCGACGCCGACGGCGACCGCGCCGAGCGGCTGTGCACGCTGCTCGAATTCATGGACCTGCGTCCGCGCTGGGTCGCCGAGGCCGGCGAGATCTCCACCGCGCGCCACCGGTCCAGCGACTGGGTCGCAGTGCTGGTCGGCGACATCGCCGCCGACGATGCCGCCGCGCCCGCCTTCTTCGGCTGGCTGGGCCAGGCCGGCATCGCGCCACCGGTGCTGTTGATCGACGGCGAAGCGCCGACGTTCGCTGCCGCGCACGGCCTGCACGAGGCCGGGGTGTGGACGCTGGAATCGCCGCTGCGCCACGCCCAGCTCGAGAACCTGCTGCGCATCGCCAGCCTCAAGCGCATCGATGCCGACCGCCAGGCCTCGACCGAGCAGGGCTTCGGGCCGACCGGCAGCAGCGAGCCGGTCCGGCGCCTGCGACGCATGATCGACCAGGTGGCGCCGTTCGACACCACGGTGCTGGTGCTGGGCGAATCGGGCACCGGCAAGGAAGTCGCCGCGCGCGCCATCCACCAGCGCTCGGCCCGACGCGATGGGCCGTTCGTGGCGATCAACTGCGGTGCGATCCCGGCCGAACTGCTCGAAAGCGAGCTGTTCGGCCATGAGAAGGGCGCGTTCACCGGGGCACTGTCGGCGCGCAAGGGCCGCTTCGAGATGGCCGAGGGCGGCACGCTGCTGCTCGACGAGATCGGCGACATGAGCCTGCCGATGCAGGTCAAGCTGCTGCGCGTGCTGCAGGAGCGGTGCTTTGAGCGCGTCGGCGGCAACCAGTCGATCCGCTGCGATGTCCGCGTGATCGCGGCGACCCACCGCGACCTCGAGGCGCGGATCGGCGAGGGCCAGTTTCGCGAGGATTTGTTCTACCGCCTCAATGTGTTCCCGATCGAGATGCCGTCGCTGCGCGAACGGCGCGACGACCTGCCCGAGCTGATGGCCACGATCGCCGGCCAGCTGGCGCGCAACGGCCGCGGCGAGATCCGCTTCGCGGCCGACACGATCGAGGCCCTGGCCGGCTATGCCTGGCCGGGCAACGTGCGCGAGCTGAGCAACCTGGTCGAGCGCCTGGCGGTGCTCAATCCAGGCGGCATGGTACGCGTGCAGGACCTGCCGCAACGCTACCGCGAGCATCTGATCGACACGCCTGCGGCGCCGCAGGCGGACGTCCAAGCGCCCGCTGCGACCGCGGATGCAGCCGAACCGACGCAGTTGCCCGAGGACGGGCTGGACCTGCGCGACCATATGGCACGGATCGAGCTGGGCCTGATCCGCGAGGCGCTCGAGCGCAGCGACGGCGTCGTCGCGCACGCCGCGCAGTTGCTGGGCCTGCGCCGCACCACGCTGGCCGAGAAGCTGCGCAAGTACGGCATCGAGCGCGAACTGGCCGCCTGAGCGGACGCCGCGCCCGCCACCCGGCAACCCGAGAACGCGCGCCGCCTTTGTCGGGCGGGCAAAACCGCGCATCGGGTGCGGCGCCAAGAGTCCGGCGCCACTGTCGCAAGGCACGCGGCACGCGACTTGCATCGTCCCGGCAGGCTTCCGACACCCCGCCCCCATGAGCCATTCGGTCAATTCGATCCTCTCGCAGATCCGCAGCTTCCAGGGCCAGATGCCGGCCATGGCGCAGGCGCGCGAGACGATCGCCGCCGATGCCGCGCGCTCGGATGCGATCCCGGTCCAGGGCCTGGGCGGCGCGCAGGCGCCGGGTGGCGTCGCAGGCGCGGCAAGCCCGAGCTTCGGCGCGACGCTGCGCAACGCGATCGAGGGCGTGAACGCGGCGCAGCAACGCAGCGGCGCGCTGGTACGCGCATTCGAGCTCGGCGAGCCGGGCGCGGATCTGGCCAAGGTGATGGTGGCCTCGCAGCAATCGCAGGTGGCATTCCGCGCCACGGTGGAAGTGCGCAACCGTCTGGTACAGGCGTACCAGGACGTCATGAACATGCCGCTGTGACGGCACCGGAGACCGACTGACCCATGGCGATCCCGCTTCCCAAGGATGTCTTCAACGCCGACAAGGCCGGCGGCAAGGCAGTCGAGGTGCTCGACCGGCTGGAGAAGATGCAGCTCGCCCGCCGTCTGGGCAAGATGCTGCTGCTGGCCGCGGCCATCGCCGGCGGCCTGATCGTGTTCTTCTGGTCGCAGACGCCCGGCTACGTGCCGCTGTACGCCGGCCTCGACGCCAAGGCCACGGCCGAAGCCACCGACCTGCTGCGTACCGCGCAGATCCCGTTCCGCATCGACCAGGCGACCGGCGCGATCTCGGTGCCCGAGCAGAACGTGCACGACGCCCGCTTGAAGCTCGCCGGCTCCGGGCTGACCGAGTCGGGTCGCCTGGGCTTCGAGTTGATGGAGCGCGACCCAGGCTTCGGGGTCAGCCAGTTCGTCGAGACCGCGCGCTACCAGCATGCGCTGGAGACCGAACTGGTGCGCACGATCGCAGCCCTGCGCCCGGTGCGCGACGCCCGCGTGCACTTGGCGATCCCCAAGCCCAGCGCCTTCACCCGCCAGCGCGAGGCCGCCAGTGCCTCGGTCGTGCTCGAGCTGCGCGGCGGCGCCAGTCTCGAGCGCGGACAGGTCGACGCGATCGTGCACCTGGTCGCCTCCAGCATCCCCGACCTCGCGCCCGAGCGCGTCACCATCGTCGACCAGAACGGCCGCCTGCTCAGCGACAGCCGCCAGGACCCGGACGCGGCGATGAGTGCGCAGCAGTTCGAGCAGGCGCGGCGCCAGGAGACCTCGTTCAACCAGCGCATCCGCGAGCTGCTCGAGCCGATGACCGGCGCCGGCCGGGTCAACGCCGAGGTCACCGTGGACATGGATTTCTCGGTCAGCGAAGAGGCGCGCGAGCTCTACAACGCCGAGCCGCCCAAGCTGCGCAGCGAGCAGACCAGCGAGAACAGCGCGCCCGCGGGTCCCCAGGGCATCCCTGGCGCGACCAGCAACCTGCCCGACACCGCCGCCAACCCGGCGCCGGTCGATGCGGCGGTCGCCGCGGCCGCAGGCAACACGGGCGAATCGTCGCGCAGCGCGACCCGCAACTACGAGCTCGACCGCACGCTCAGCCACACCCGCCAGCCGGGCGGCCGGATCCGCCGGGTCACCGCCGCGGTGCTGGTCGACCACGTGCCGCGCACCGGCGCCGACGGCGCGACCACGCTGCAGCCGTTGACCGCGGCCGAACTGCAGCGCATCGAGGCGCTGGTGCGCCAGGCGGTCGGCTTCGACGAGGCCCGCGGCGACGTGGTGTCGGTGATGAACGCGCCGTTCGTGCGCGAGACGCTCGACGACGTCGGCGCGGTGCCGTGGTGGCAGCAGCCGATGCTGCGCGACATCGCGCGGATCGCGCTCGGCGCGCTGGTCGTGCTGGCGCTGCTGTTCGGCGTGGTGCGCCCGGCAGTGCGCCAGATCACCGGGCCGTCGGCCAAGCCCCGGCGCGGCGCCGACCCCGAGACCGCCGAGGTCGTGCTGCTCGACGACGAGGCCGTGCCGGCGCTCGCCGACGACACCGCGCAGATCGGCGCACTGTCGGGCCCGGCGCACGCGCAGGCGGCGATCGCGTTGCCGTCCGATGCCTATGAAGACCGCCTGCGGCAGGCCCGCGAGGCGGTGAAGACCGATTCCAAGCGCGTGGCGCAGGTGGTGAAGGGATGGCTGGGCGATGAAGCGACCACCTGACATCGGCGAGATGACCGGCGTGCAGCGCGCCGCGGTGCTGCTGCTCTCGCTCGGCGAGGCCGACGCGGCCGAGGTGCTCAAGCACATGGGCGCCAAGGAAGTGCAGAAGCTCGGCCTGGCGATGGCGACCATGGGGCCGGTCAGCCGCGAGCAGGTCACCGGCGTGATGGACGACTTCCACGGCGCGCTGGAGCGGCAGACCTCGCTCGGCGTCGGCGCCGACGACTACATCCGCGCGGTGCTGGTCCAGGCGCTGGGCGCCGACAAGGCCGGCAGCCTGATCGACCGCATCCTGCTGGGGCGCAACACCACCGGGCTGGACACGCTCAAGTGGATGGACCCGCGCGCGATCGCCGACCTGGTGCGCCACGAGCATCCGCAGATCATCGCGATCGTGATGTCGCACCTCGACCCCGACCAGGCGGCCGATGCGCTCAAGCTGATGCCCGAGCGCACCCGCGCCGACGTGCTGCTGCGCATCGCCACGCTCGACGGCATCCCGCCCAATGCGCTCAACGAACTCAACGAGATCATGGAGCGGCAGTTCGCCGGCAACCAGAACCTCAAGTCGTCGGCCGTCGGCGGGGTCAAGGTCGCGGCGAACATCCTCAACTTCATGGAGTCGGGCCAGGACCAGGGGCTGCTGGGTGCGATCCGCAAGATCGACCCGCAGCTGTGCCAGCGCATCCAGGACCTGATGTTCGTGTTCGACGACCTGATCGAACTCGACGACCGCGAACTGCAGATCGTACTGCGCGAAGTCTCGGGCGACCGCCTGGGCATCGCGCTGCGCGGCGCCGATCCGCGTGTGCGCGAGAAGATCACCCGCAACATGTCGCAACGCGCGGCCGAGATCCTGATCGAGGATATGGAAGCCCGCGGGCCGGTCCGGCTGTCGGACGTGGAGTCGGCGCAGAAGGAGATCCTGACGATCGTGCGCCGGCTCGCCGATGAGGGCGCGCTGACGCTCGGTGGCGGCGGCAACGCCGAGGCGCTGGTATGAGCGGCGCGGTGCGCTGGCTGGCACCGGCGCTCGACGCGGCCCTCGTCCCTGCCCCCGCGGCCACCGAGGTCCCGGCCGAACTGCCGCGCCCGCCCTCGCTCGAAGAGATCCAGCGCATCCGCGACGACGCCCAGCGCGAAGGCCATGCCGAGGGCCTGGCCCAGGGCCGCGCCGAAGGCCTGGCGCAGGCGCAGGCGGAGATGCGCCGGCTGGCCGCGCAGATCGAGGGCATCCTCGACAACTTCTCGCGGCCGCTGGCGCGGCTGGAAAACGAAGTCGTCGCCGCGCTGGGCGAACTGGCCGCGCGCATCGCAGGCAGCCTGGTGGGCCGCGCCTACGAGGCCGAGCCGGCACTGCTGGCCGAACTGGTCACCGACGCCGTCGATGCGGTCGGCGGCGCGGCGCGCGAGGTCGAGGTGCGCCTGCATCCCGATGACATCGCCTCGCTGACGCCGTTGCTGGCGTTGCCGGACGAGACCCGCCTGGTCGCCGATCCGGCGCTGGCGCGCGGCGACTTGCGCGTGCATGCGCCCAGCGTGCGCATCGATGGCAGTCTCGAGGCGCGGCTGCGCGGCGCGCTGGACACCGTGCTGCGCCGCGCCGGGACGCGCGGATGAGCGCCCCCCTGCCCCGCGCCGATCCCGCCGACTGGTTGGCCGCCCGCAACCTGCGCCTGGCCGCGCGCCTGGACAGCACCGGGCCGGACCCTGCGGCCGGACGCGGGCTGATCCGCGAAGGCATCCTGCGCCGCGCGGTCGGGCTGACGCTCGAGGCGGTCGGCTGCGAAGCGCCGATGGGCGCGACCTGCCGGGTCGAGGTCGCCGACGGGGGTTGGGTCGAGGCCGAGGTCGTCGGCTTCGCCGGCGAACGCACCTCGCTGATGCCCAGCGCCGAACTGCACGGCCTGCTGCCCAACGCCCGCGTCGTGCCGCTGCAGCGCCGCGGCGGCGTGGAGATCGGCGAGGGCCTGCTCGGCCGGGTGATCGACAGCGACGGCGTGCCGCTCGACGGCAAGGGCCCGATCCGTGCCGAGGGCACCGTCGGCATGGCCGGCGTGTCGATCAACCCGCTGGCACGCGAGCCGATCACCCAGCCGCTGGACGTGGGCGTGCGCGCGATCAACGCGCTGCTGCCGATCGGCCGCGGCCAGCGCGTGGGCCTGTTCGCCGGCTCAGGCGTGGGCAAGTCGACGCTGCTGGGCATGATGACCCGCTTCACCTCGGCCGATGTGATCGTCGTGGGCCTGATCGGCGAGCGTGGCCGCGAGGTACGCGATTTCGTCGAGACCACCCTGGGCGAGGATGGCCTGCGGCGTGCGGTCGTGGTCGCCGCGCCGGCCGACCGGCCGCCGTTGGCGCGTCTGCATGGCGCCTATCGCGCAACCGCGATCGCCGAGTGGTTCCGCGACCAGGGCCTCAACGTGCTGCTGCTGATGGACTCGCTGACCCGCTTTGCGCAGGCGCAGCGCGAGATCGGGCTGTCGGTGGGCGAGCCGCCGACCACGCGCGGCTATCCGCCGTCGGTGTTCGCCAAGCTGCCGGCCCTGGTCGAGCGCGCCGGCAATGGCGCCAAGGGCCGCGGCTCGATCACCGCGTTCTACACCGTGCTGACCGAAGGCGACGATCCGCAGGACCCGATCGCCGATGCCGCGCGCGCGATCCTCGACGGCCACATCCTGCTCTCGCGCCGGATCGCCGACGCCGGCCTGTACCCGGCGATCGACGTCGAATCGTCGGTCAGCCGCGTGGTCACCGAGATCGCCGACGTCGACTGGCGCGACCGGATCCGCGCGCTCAAGCGTCTGGTCAGCGCCTACAACGCCAACCGCGACCTCATCGCCATCGGCGCCTACCAGCGCGGCGGTGACCCGGCGGTCGACGAAGCGCTGGCGCGCTGGCCGGACATCGTCGCCTTCCTGGGCCAGGACATCGCCCGCGCTGCCGACCTGCAACACAGCCGACAGGCGCTCGAACGCCTGCTGCAACCCGAGGAACCCGCTGCATGAAACAGTCCCGACGCATCGATCCGTTGCTCAGCCGCGCCCAGGACCACGAAGACGCGGCGGCGCGCGTACTCGCCCAGCGCCAGTCATCGCTTGACGCGCACGAGGCCCGCCTGGCCGAGTTGCGGCGCTATGCCGACGAATACGCCCACAGCCAGCTCGCCGCGACCAGTCCGGCGCAACTTGCCAACCGCCGCGCATTCCTGGATCGGCTGGAAAACGCCGTCGAGCAGCAGAGCCGCACCGTCGACCAGAGCCGGCAGACGGTCGAGCTCGAACGCGGCCGGCTGCTGCTGGCCAGCCGCGACAAGCAGGTACTCGAGCAACTGGCGGCCAGTTATCGCGCGCAGGAGCGCCAGGTCGACGAGCGCCGCTCCCAGCGTGAGCTCGACGATCTGGGAGCGCGCCGCGTGCGCCTGGCCGCGAGCGAGGGCCAGGACGCATGACCCCACTGGCGGCGACCGCGACTCCCGGCATGGGCGCGCCGTCCGCGGCGGCGCGCAGCACCGGCGCGGCGTCGGGCCCCGCCGACGGCGAGGACGGGTTCGCCCGGGCCCTCGAACGGCGGCAGGCGCAACGCAGCACCGACGCCTCCGCGCAGCGGCGCACGCCGGAAGGGCGGCACGACGACCGCCCGTCCGCCGAGGTCGAGGCAGCGGCATCGCCCGACACCGCGCCGACCTCCGAAGACCACGATCCGGCCGCCGCGACCGGGACCGGGCCGGTGCCTGGCGATCCGATGCCGTGGCCGCCGGCCGGCCTGGTCGGGCTGCCGGGGTTCGCCGCGCTGCCGGTCGCCGACCCGCCCGCCGAGACAACCGCAATGCCGGCGGCCCAGACGCCGCCGCAGGCCGCGGCGATCACCACGGCCGCCGCGACAACCGCGCCGCGCATGCCCGCGCTCGCGCTGTCGCCCGATGCCGCCACCGGCGACGTCGACACGCTCGCGACCGTCGCCGTCGTCGCGACGCACCCGGCCAGCGAGCCCGCGCCCGATACTGGCCAGCCCCCTGCGCCGATCGCATTCGCGCTGCCGGGCGCACCGGCCCCGGCCGTGCGCACGCCGCCGCCGCTGCTCGATGCCCCACTGCCGACGCCCGATGTCCATCGCGGAGACTTCGAGGACCGCCTGGGCGCCCAGCTCGAATGGATGGCGGGCCAGAAGATCGGCCATGCCCGCATTCGCGTCACGCCGCAGGACCTGGGCCCGGTCGAGGTGCGCCTGCAGCTCGACGGCGACCGCATCGCCGCCGACTTCATCAGCCCGCACGCACAGACCCGCGACGCCCTCGAACAGGGCCTGCCGCGGCTCCGGGATCTGCTCGGCGAACACGGTTTCCAGCTCGCGCATGCCGGCGTGGGCCACGACGGCGGCGCGGACGCACGCGACGGAATGTCGTCGCCGTCCGGCCGCGCGACATCCACCGCCCAGCACGACGCCGGCCCCGAAGCGCGGCCGGCGCCCGCACCGACGGCCCGGCGGATCGGTCTGCTCGACGCCTACGCCTAGACGACGACGTCGATCCCGCGACGGCTTCCAGTCGCAGCGCGACGGGCGTCGCGCGCGTTTCGCGCCGCGCGACGCTGCGTCCACAGTGCCTCGGCCCGGCCACATCCGCCCAGCGTGACGGCCCACCGTCGCCAGAACGGCACGGCGATTGCATCCAAGCACAGGCATTCCCTTTTCGGACCCGCCCGTGGCCGCCGCTGCCGACCCGCAACCCAAGTCTCCTCCCAAGAAGCGGCGCAAGCTGCTGTTGTCGATCCTCGGCGGCCTGCTGCTGCTCGCACTGGCGGCGGCCGGCGGCGCCGCGGCACTGCACCTGCGCAACAATCCCGGGCCGCCCAAGCCCGTGCTGCCGGCACAGGCCCAGTACCTGCCGATGGCGCCGCCGTTCGTCGTCAACCTCGGCGACGAGAGCGAAGGACCGCGCTATCTGCAGGTCGAGGTGCAACTGGTCACGCGCGATCCACTCGATGTCGCCCAGCTCCAGCACCACGAGCCGGCGCTGCGCGCGCGGCTGCTGATGCTGTTCTCCCAGCAGACCGCCGGCACTGTCGCCACGCGCCAGGGCAAGGAGGCGCTGCGCGCGCAGGCGCTGTCGGAAGTGCAGACGCTGATGACCGAGGAAACCGGCAAGCCGCGCGCCGAAGCGCTGCTGTTCACCAGCTTCGTGACCCAGTGAGGCGAGCGGCATGAATTCCAACGACCTGCTATCGCAAGACGAGATCGACGCACTGCTGCACGGCGTCGACTCGGGCGCGGTGGACACCGAGCCGCAAGCCGATCCGGGCGAGGCGCGGACCTACGACTTCGCCAGCCAGGACCGCATCATCCGCGGGCGCATGCCGACGCTGGAGATGGTCAACGAACGCTTCGTGCGGCTGTGGCGGATCGGCCTGTTCAACCTGATCCGCCGTTCGGCCGACCTGTCGGTACGCGGTATCGACCTGATCAAGTTCGGCGACTACCTGCACCAGCTCTACGTGCCGACCAACCTCAACCTGATCAAGTTCAAGCCGCTGCGCGGTACCGGCCTGATCGTGTTCGAGCCCAAGCTGGTGTTCGCGGTCGTCGACAATTTCTTCGGCGGCGATGGCCGTTACCCCACCCGCATCGAAGGCCGGGAGTTCACCCCGACCGAGATGCGGGTGATTCAGCTGATGCTGCGCCAGACCTTCGCCGACATGGCCGAGGCCTGGGCGCCGGTGCTGGACGTGGAGTGCGAGTACATCAACTCGGAGATCAACCCGCACTTCGCCAACATCGTCACCCCGCGCGAGTACGTGGTCGTCAGCCGCTTCCATGTCGAACTCGAAGGCGGCGGTGGCGAGATCCACATCACGCTGCCTTATTCGATGCTCGAACCGATCCGCGAACTGCTCGATGCCGGCATCCAGAGCGACCGCGTCGACCGCGACGAAAGCTGGAACGTGTCGATGCGCGAGCAGCTGATGTCGGCCGAGGTCACGGTGTCGAGCATCCTGGCCAAGCGCACGATCGACCTGCGCCGCCTGACCCGGTTGAAGGTCGGCGACATCCTGCCGATCGAGCTGCCCGAGGACGTGCCGATCTGCGTGGAGGACATCCCGGTGTTCACCGGACGCTTCGGCACCTCCGGCGGTTGCAACGTGGTGAAGATCACCGAGACACGACCACCCGGCACCCAGCCGCCCCGCCCCGCCCCCGTCCAGGACCTGCCCGCATGAACTCCCAGGATCCCGCCGCGCACGCGGCCGAACCCGCGCGCTTCGACGACCTGCGCTCCGAACGCGCCGACGATGCCGCCGATCTCAACCTCGATGTCATCCTCGACGTGCCGGTCGCGCTGTCGCTGGAAGTCGGCCGTACGCGCATGCCGATCCGCAATCTGCTGCAGCTCAACCGCGGTTCGGTGGTCGAGCTCGAGCGCGGTGCCGGCGAGCCGCTCGATGTCTACGTCAATGGCACGCTGATCGCCCATGGCGAAGTCGTCGTGATCAACGACCGGTTCGGCGTGCGCCTGACCGATGTCGTCAGCCCCAGCGAGCGGATCCGGAGACTGCGGTGATCGTTGCCGGCGCCTTTCCCGCCGCCGCGGCGACCGGTCGGGCCGCGGCCCTGTCGGCTTCGCCCCAGACGGCAGCGACGGCGTCACAGCCTCATGTCGACAGCGACGCGGACCATGGCACGGATGCCGTGCCCACCGCATCGGCGCCCCCCATCGAAGCTGCGGTCGTCACCCCGGCCGTCGCGACGCCGGTCGCCACGCTCGGCCCGCCGACGCCGATGCCGATCGGCAGCCATGCACCACAGGCCCCGGGCCTGGGCGGCGCCTTCGTGGCGTTGGTCCTGGTGCTCGGGCTGATCCTCGGCCTGGCCTGGCTGCTCAAGCGCCTGCCCGGCAGCGGCCTGCGCCAGGCCGACGGCCTGCGGGTGGTCGCCAGCATTCCGCTCGGCGGCAAGGAGCGCGCAGCGGTGCTGCAGGTCGGCGGCGAACAACTGCTGGTGGGCATCGGCGCCGGCGGCGTGCGCACGCTGCATGTGCTGCCCGCACCGCTGGCCGAGGCACCGCCGCTGGCGATGCCCACGCTCAAGTCGCTTCCCGATTTCAGACAGCTGCTCGCCCAGCGGCTGCGCAAGGATCCCTGACATGTTCCGCCCTTCCCGCTTGTTGGCGACCTTTGCCGGCGCGCTATGCCTGCTGCTGCCGGTGCTGGCGCTCGCCACGCCTGCGCTCGCGCCGCAACTGCCGGCCTTGCCCGACGTGACCGTCGGCCAGATCGGCGATGCGCCGGTGAGCCTGCCGCTGCAGACCCTGTTGCTGATGACGGCGATCACGCTGATCCCGTCGATGCTGCTGGTGCTGACCGCCTTCACCCGCATCATCGTGGTGCTCGCACTGCTGCGCCAGGCACTGGGCACCGGGCAGACGCCGTCCAATCAGGTGCTCGTCGGCCTGGCGCTGTTCCTCACCGCGCTGGTGATGACGCCGGTCTGGGAGTCGGCATGGAACGCCGGCTTCGGGCCCTATCTCGACGGCCGCATCGATTTTCGCACCGCCTGGGAGCTCGGCACCGCGCCGCTGCGCGGCTTCATGCTGGCGCAGGTGCGCGAGACCGACCTGATGACCTTCGCCGGCCTCGCCGGGCATGGCACCTACGCCGGCCCCGACGCGGTACCGTTCCAGGTGCTGGTCGCCTCGTTCGTCACCAGCGAACTCAAGACCGCGTTCGAGATCGGATTTCTGATCTTCATCCCCTTCATCATCATCGACCTGGTCGTGGCCAGCGTGTTGATGTCGATGGGCATGATGATGCTCTCGCCGATGCTGGTCTCCGCGCCGTTCAAGATCCTGCTGTTCGTGCTCGTCGACGGCTGGGTGCTGACGGTCGGCACGTTGGCGGCGAGTTTCAACCTGCCATGACCCCCGAACTCGCCCTCACCGAGTTGCGTCGTGGCCTCGAAGTCGCCCTGTGGGTTGGTGGCCCGCTGCTGGCGACGGTGCTGGTCGTCGGCGTCGTGGTCGGCGTGTTGCAGGCCGCCACCCAGATCAACGAGCCGACGATCGCGTTCGTCGCCAAGGCCGTCGCGCTGACCGCCGCGTTGTTCGCACTCGGCGCGTTCCTGGTCGGCTATCTCGTCGACTACACGACGACGTTGTTCCACAGCATCCCGCACCTGATTGGGTGATCGCGGCGATGCGCCCAGGCCCCCGCTGATGGATGCCGCCACGCAGACGGCGATCGACGGCCAGGCGGCCTTCGGCATGATCGGTGCGTTGCTGTGGACCGCGCTGCGGGTGGGCGCGCTGCTGATGGCGATGCCGATGATCGGTACGCGCGCGCTTCCGGCGCGGATCCGGGTTATGGTCGCGCTGGCGATGAGCCTGGCGCTGGCGCCGATCCTGCCCGCGCCGCCGGCCTGGAGCGGCTTCGATGCCGCCACCGTGCTGTCGATTGGCCGCGAGCTCGCAGTCGGCGCGGCGATGGGGTTCATGCTGCGGCTGGTGTTCGAGGCCGGGGCGCTGGCCGGCGAACTGATCTCCCAGGGCACCGGCCTGTCGTTCGCACAGATGAGCGACCCGATGCGCGGGGTCAACTCCGGGATCATCAGCCAGTGGTTCTATCTCGCTTTCGGCCTGCTGTTCTTCGCGGCCAACGGCCACCTCGCCCTGATCGCGCTGCTGGTGCGCAGCTACGAGGCGCTGCCGGTCGGTACCGCGCTGCCCGAGCTGGACGCCACACTGCGCGTGGCGCCCGAGTTCTTCGCGCTGGTGCTGCGCGGTGCGGTCTCGCTGGCGTTGCCGGTCATGGTCGCGATGCTCGCGGTCAATCTCGCCTTCGGCGTCCTGTCGCGCGCCGCACCGGCGCTCAATCCGATCCAGCTCGGGCTGCCGATCTCGGTGCTCGTGGGCCTGCTGCTGATCTCGGTGCTGGCCGGAGAACTCGGGCCGCCGATCCAGCGGCTCTTCGACATGGCCTTCGACGCTGCCGGACGCGTGCCGCTGGGGCGTTGAGGCGGCCGGTCCGGCGCGGCATATGACTTGCAGCGCCCTGTCGGGTACTTGCGACGCCGGCAACGATGGCCGAGAACGAAGACGGTCAGGAAAAGACCGAACAGCCAAGCGAAAAACGATTGCGCGATGCGCGCGAGAAGGGCAACGTCCCACGCTCGCGCGAACTGTCGACCGTGGCGGTGTTCGGCGCGGGCGTGTGCATGCTGCTGGCCACCGGCGGCGGCCTGTCGGCGCGGGCGCTCGACTGGATGCGCGCGGCACTGACGCCTGATCTGGCGATGCTCGAATCGCCGCAGAGGCTGTTCGGCCATGCCGGCCAGCTGATGCTCGGCTTTCTGTGGCTGCTGGCGCCGCTGCTGCTGGTGCTGCTGCTCGCCTGCCTGGTCGCGCCGGCGCTGATGGGCGGATTCAACGCCTCGACCAAAGGGCTGATCCCCGACCTGAAGAAGCTCAACCCGCTGGCCGGCCTCAAGCGCATCTACGGGCCCGAGGGCGCGGCCGAACTGCTCAAATCGCTGTTGCGCGTGGCCCTGGTCGGCACCGCGGCCGCGCTGTTCCTGTGGCCGGGACTGCATCGTCTTCGCAGCATGCTCGACCAGCCGCTCGAGGCCGCGGCCGGCGCCGGGCTCGGCTTCGCCCTGTGGATGCTGATGGCCACCTCCGCAGCCTTGCTGCTGCTGGCCTTGCTCGACGCGCCGTACCAGAAATGGAACTGGCGGCGGAAGCTGAAGATGACGCGGCAGGAACTGCGCGAGGAGATGAAGGAAAGCGAGGGCCGACCGGAGGTCAAGGGCCGCATCCGCCAGATGCAGCAGCAGCTGTCGCAGCGGCGGATGATGGAAGACCTGCCTGGCGCCGATGTGATCGTGGTCAATCCCACGCACTACGCGGTCGCGCTCAAGTACGAGGGCGAGGCGATGCGCGCGCCCAAAGTGATCGCCAAGGGCGTCGACGAAATGGCGCTGCGCATCCGCGCCGTGGGCGAGCGGCACCGCATCGCGCTGGTCGCCGCGCCGCCGCTGGCACGGGTCTTGTATCGGGAGGCGCAGATCGGTCAGGAAATCCCCGTGAAGCTCTACGCCGCCGTCGCCCAGGTGCTGTCCTACGTGTATCAGCTGCGCAACTGGACGCCGGGCCAGCCCTATCCCGAGCTGTCGGCGGTGGAGGTCGATGAGGCCGCGTCCGGCGACGGAGCCCGGCCGTGAGCGCGGTGATGCAGTCCGGTCCCAAGCGCCTGTTCGACATGCTGCGTCACGGGCTGGGCGCGCCGCTGCTGGTGCTGGCATTGCTGGCGATGGTGGTGGTGCCGTTGCCGCCATTCGCGCTCGACGTGCTCTTCAGCTTCAACATCGCGATTTCGTTGGTCGTGCTGCTGGCGGTCGTCTACGTCCAGCGCCCGCTGGACTTCAGCATCTTCCCGATCGTGCTGTTGATGACCACGATGCTGCGCCTGGCATTGAACGTGGCCTCCACGCGCGTGATCCTGCTGCACGGCCAGAACGGCCCGGGGGCGGCCGGCAACGTGATCGAATCGTTCGGCGAGTTCGTCGTCGGCGGCAACTTCGCGGTCGGCATCGTCGCGTTCGCGATCCTGACGATCATCAACTTCATGGTCATCACCAAGGGGGCGGGCCGGGTTTCGGAAGTCACCGCGCGCTTCATCCTCGATGCGATGCCCGGCAAGCAGATGGCGATCGACGCCGACCTCAATGCCGGCCTGCTGACGCGCGAGGACGCCAAGGCCCGACGCGAAGAAGTCCGGCAGGAGGCCGACTTCTACGGCGCAATGGACGGCGCCAGCAAGTTCATCCGCGGCGATGCGATCGCCGGCATCCTGATTCTGTTCGTGACGATCATCGGCGGCCTGGCGATCGGCATGCTCCAGCACGGCATGCCGTTCGGCGATGCGGCGGCGACCTACACCCTGCTGTCGATCGGCGACGGCCTGGTGTCGCAGTTGCCGTCGCTGCTGGTGTCCTCGGCGGTCGCGCTGCTGGTCACCCGCGCCTCGCGTGCGCAGGACATGGGCGGCGCGGTGACCGGCCAGGTGTTCGGCCAGTACCGGGCGCTGGCGATCGCGGCGGTCATTCTGCTGGTGGTCGGGTTGGTGCCGGGCATGCCCAACCTCGCTTTCCTGACCCTGGCTGCGCTGGTCGGCTATGGCGCCTGGACGATGCGCAAGCGCAGCCTGGCGGCCGAGCGTGCTGCGGCAGCGCCGGACGCCGCGCTGCCCGCGCCCGAACAGGCCGCCAATGCCGAGCTGGGCTGGGACGACCTGCGCCCGGTCGATCCGCTCGGCCTGGAAGTCGGTTATCGCCTCATCCCGCTGGTCGACAAGGCCCAGGGCGGCGAACTGATGGCGCGGATCAAGGCCGTGCGTCGCAAGCTCACGCAGGACATCGGCTTTCTGATTCCGCCGGTGCACATCCGCGACAACCTCGAACTGTCGCCCACCGCCTATCGGCTGCTGGTCCACGGCGTGCCGGTGGCGACCGCCGAGGTGCATCCCGACCGCCTGCTGGCGCTCGACCCGGGCGGCGCGCTGCAACCGATCGAGGGCATTCCGGGCAAGGACCCGGCGTTCGGGCTCGACGCGCTGTGGATCCTGCCGATCCAGCGCGCCCAGGCCGAGGCCTCGGGCTACACCGTGGTCGATCCAGCGACCGTGGTCGCGACCCACCTCTCGCATCTGGTCCGCGAACAGGCACCCGAATTGCTCGGGCACGAGGAAGTCCAGCAGTTGCTGGCCACCCTGGCGCGCAGCGCACCCAAGCTCGCCGAGGACCTCACGCCCAAGGCGCTGCCGCTGGCGGTGGTGGTGCGGGTGCTGCAGAACCTGCTCGTCGAGCGCATTCCGGTGCGGCAGTTACGCCGCATCGCCGAGGCGCTGGTCGAGCATGCCGCGCACACCCAGGACCCCGGCCAGCTGACGGCCGCGGTCCGCAACGCGCTGGGCCGCTTCATCGTCCAGGAGATCGCCGGCCCGGCGCCCGAGTTGCCGGTCTACACGCTGGCACCGGCGCTGGAACGCGTCTTGCAGGATTCCGCGCAAGGGACCGGGGCCGCGCTGGAGCCGGGCCTGGCCGAACGCCTGCAGCAGAGCCTGGCCGACTGCGCCGGCCAGCAGGAGGCCAGGAACGAGCCGGCGGTGGTGCTGGTCCCCGGCCAGGTCCGCGCCGCGCTCGCGCGCCTGGTCCGGCACAGCGTCCCGACCCTGTCGGTGCTGGCCTACACCGAAGTCCCCGAAGACAAGCGGCTCAAGTTGCTGGGGACGATCAGTTGAAGCGCGGGACTTGGTTGTAGGGACTGGGGCATCGTCAACGCGGTGCCCCGCCACGGAGAACGCACGATGCACACACGACAGCCCAGCGCCCCCCAAGGCCGCCCCGAGCGAAGCGATCCCTTCGCCTGCGCCAGGCCGCATGCCCCCTTCTCCATTTCCGGCCCCCGCCCATGAACATCCGCCGTTTCGTCGCCGCCGACATGCGCAGCGCCTTGCAGATGGTGCGGGCCGCGCACGGACCCGACGCCGTGATCCTGTCCAATCGCCGCACCGACGAGGGTGTGGAGATCGTGGCGGCCAGCAACTACGACGAGAGTGTGGTCCAGCGCGCCCTCGATGAGGCGCAGCGGCGCGAGGCACCGACGGCTCCGCCGCCGACCGAGCCGCCGCAACCGCAGGCGGCCCAGACCCGGAACGACTCGCCCGCCGAACGCTGGCTGCGTGCGCTGGCGCCGAGCGAGGCGGCGGCATCGCCGCAGGCGGTGCCCAGCACGCCCCCCGCCGCCCCACCCTCCGCGCCAATTGCCGAGGCCTTGCAGGCCGAGGTCGCGGACGCCGGCGCCGGATTTCCGTCGTTTGCCGAACTGCTCGGACGCCGTCGAGTGCCCGCAACGAGAGTGGAGGCAGAAGACGACGGGATTCCGTCGCAGCCCCCCGTTATGCCGACCACGCCCTCGCCGGAGGTGGCCGTGCCTATCGCACACACCGCGATGCCGAGCGCCCCGCCGCCCGCACTTGTCGCCGTGCCCGCGCCGCCGGCGCCGGCCAGCGACGGCGAGCTGGCGCAGATGCGCGAAGAACTGGTGCAGATGCGACAGATGATCGAGCGCGAGATGGCGCGCCTGACCGACGAGCGCCTGCGCGGGTCCCCGGCCCGCGGCCAGGTCATGGAGCTGATGGACGACTACGGCTTCGATGCCGGCATCACCCGCGACATCGCCCTCCAGGTGCCGGCCGACACCCCGGCCCACCGCGTCCGTGGTCTGATGCTGGCCTTGCTGTCCAAGCGCCTGCCGATCTGTCCGATCGACCCGCTGGAGGAGGCTGGCGTCATCGCACTGGTCGGCCCGACCGGCGCCGGCAAGACCACGACCATCGCCAAGCTCGCCGCGCGCTACGTCGCCCGCCACCAGGCCCGCGATGTCGCACTGGTGACCACCGACACGGTGCGCGTGGGCGGCCGCGAACAGCTGCACAGCTACGGCCGGCAGCTCGGCATCGCGGTCCACGAAGCCGACAGCGAGACCGGCCTGGTCCAGCTGCTGCAGCGCCTGCGCGACTACCGTCTAGTGCTGGTCGACACCGCCGGGTTGAGCCAACGCGACCGCGCCCTGGCCGGCCAGCTGCACTGGCTGCGCGCCGCCCGCCAGATCCGCACCCTGCTGGTGCTGCCGGCCAACACCCATTTCGCCGACCTCGACGAGGTCGTCCGCCGCTTCGAGGGCGCCCGCCCGCAGGGCGCGGTGCTGACCAAGCTCGACGAGACCGGGCGCCTGGGCAGCGTGCTGTCGGTCGCCGTCGACCACGCCCTGCCGCTGACCTGGATCGCCGACGGCCAGCGCATTCCCGACGATCTGCATCGCGCCAATGCCGCCCATCTCGCATTGCGGCTTGAAGATCTCCGCCGCGATGCCGATAAGCCGATTGTCCCCACGCACGATCTCCACGACCCCGACGCCCAGAAGCCCCACCATGCCGTCGCCTGACCTGCCCGCTCCCGCCCCGTTTGCGCCCGTCCGCACCCTCGCCGTCACCGGCGGCAAGGGCGGCGTGGGCAAGACCAACGTGTCGGCCAACCTCGCTATTGCACTGGCCGGCATGGGCCAGCGCACGATGCTGCTCGACGCCGACCTGGGCCTAGCCAATCTCGATGTGCTGCTGGGTCTGTCGCCCCGCTTCACGCTGGCCGATCTCGTCGCCGGGCGCTGCACGCTCGACGAGGCGATCATCGAGGGCCCGGCGGGCGTGCTGATCGTGCCCGCCGCCTCCGGCCGCCGGCACATGGCCGAACTGCGCCCGATCGAGCACGCCGGGCTGGTCAACGTCTTCAATGACCTGCAGCGCGAGCTCGATGTGCTGGTGATCGATACCGCTGCCGGTATTACCGATTCGGTGCTGACCTTCTGCCAGGCCGCGCAGGATGCGGTGGTCGTGGTCTGCGACGAACCGGCCTCGCTCACCGACGCCTATGCGCTGATCAAGGTGCTCGCGCGCGAGCGCGGCCTGGACCGGGTCCAGGTCGTGGCCAACATGGTGCGCAGCCCGCAGGAAGGCCGCGCGCTGTACGACAAGCTGGTGCGCGTGTGCGAGCGGTTCATCGGCGACGTCTCGCTGAACTACCTGGGCGCGGTGCCGCAATGCGAATGGCTGCGCGCCGCAGTCCAGCGCCAGCAGGCGGTGGTGCGCGCCTACCCGGGCAGCCCGTCGTCGCAGGCGCTGGTGGACATCGCACGTCGCGTCGCGCGCTGGCAGGCGCCGACCGCGCCGCGCGGCCACGTCGAGTTCTTCGTCGATCGCCTGCTGCGCCAGGGAGCGGCGGCATGAACGCCGCTGCCCGCCAGTACCAGGCCGTCCAGCGCACCAGCGCACCGGACCCGGTCGTGGTGCACGCCGAACTGGTCCGCCGCATCGCCCATCACATCGCCGCCCGGCTGCCCGCCAGCGTGGAGATCGACGATCTGATCCAGGCCGGCATGATCGGGCTGCTCGAGGCCTCGCGCAGCTACGACGCCGAACAGGGCGCCTCGTTCGAGACCTATGCCTCGATCCGCATCCGCGGCGCGATGATCGACGAGATCCGCCGCGGCGATTGGGTGCCCCGCTCGGTCCATCGCCGCGCCCGCGAGGCCGCTGCCGCGATCCGCGAGATCGAGCAGGCCAGCGGCCGCGCTGCCAGCGCGCAGGAGGTGGCGGCCAAGCTGCAGATGCCGCTCGCCGACTACCAACGCCTGCTCGAAGATGCCGCCCGCGGCCAGGTATTGAGCCTGGACTCGCACGTCGAGGACCACGGTGAGGTCGAGCCGGCCAACCGCGACGGCGGACCGACGCCGCAGGAGCAACTGGTGCGCAGCGAGTTCGGCCGGGAACTGGCCGCGGCGATCAAACTGTTGCCCGAGCGCGAGCAACTGGTGCTGTCGCTGTACTACGAACAGGAACTCAACCTCAAGGAAATCGGCGCGGTGCTTGGCGTGAGCGAATCGCGCGTGTGCCAGATCCACGGCCAGGCCGTGGTGCGCCTGCGCGGCCGCCTGTCCGCCTTCGAACTTGCAGATACCGGCATCGGCAACGCCGACTGATGCCCCTCCCGTGGAGCCCGCTTTGAACAAGAACATCCGTATCCTCGTGGTCGACGACTTCTCGACGATGCGCCGCATCGTCAAGAACCTGTTGTCGGACCTGGGCTTCAACAACACCGTCGAAGCCGAGGACGGCAACAGCGCGATGGCCGTGCTGCGCCAGGATGCGGTCGACCTGGTCATCACCGACTGGAACATGCCCGGCATGACCGGCATCGAATTGCTGCGCACGATCCGCGCCGACCCCAAGTTCCGCGCATTGCCGGTGATGATGGTCACCGCCGAGGCCAAGCGCGAGCAGATCATCGAGGCCGCGCAGAGCGGCGTGAACGGCTACATCATCAAGCCGTTCACCGCGCAGACGCTGTCGGAGAAGCTGGGCAAGATCTTCGAGCGCCTGGGGAGCGCGGCGTGACCGCGACCGCCGCGGCGACCACCGACCGCAGCCAGCTCGCCGGGCTGCTGCACGACGCACTCGAAGCGCTCGAACGCGGCGACGAGGCCGGCTGGCGCCGCCAGGTCGACGCGCTCGCCGCCGCCCGCGCACGCACCCTCGTCGACGGCCTGGGGCGGTTGGCGCGCGAACTGGCGCAGGCGCTCGACACCCTACCGGCCGCGCCCGCGCAGGGAGGGCTGGATGATGCCTGCGCTCGTCTCGACCACGTGGTGACGATGACCGAGCAGGCCACGCACCGCACGCTCGATTTGATCGACGACAGCCGCGCGCACGTCGCCCAGTTGCGCGCCGGCACGCTCGACGCTGCGCAGACCGCGACCATCGACGCGCTGCGCGAGAACCTGCGTGAGATGGCATTGGCGCAAAGCCACCAGGACCTGGGCGGGCAGATCATTCGGCGCGTGGCCGGCATCGTACGCGGTGTGCACGAGGGCTTGGGCGCACTTGGGCTGCCGCCCGCCGACGGCGAGCAGGACCGCCTGCGAGCCGCCGGCCCGGCGGTCGCTGGGCTCGACAGCGGCACCGTCGGCCAGGACGACGCCGACGACCTGCTCTCGCGCCTGGGACTGTGAGCGATGCAGTTCTCGCCCGACATCGCCGCCGATTTCGTGCTCGAAGCGCGCGAGCTGCTCGTCGATCTGGGCGGGCAACTGGTCGAGCTGGAGCAGACGCCTGACGACCGCGAACAGCTCAACGCGGTCTTCCGGGCCTTCCACACCCTCAAGGGCGGCGCCGGCTTCCTCGGTGCGACCGCGCTGGTGGAGCTGTGCCATGCCGCGGAGGAAACGCTGGGTGCCGCACGCTCGGGCGCAGCGACCCTGCTGCCGCGGCACTTCGACGCCGCGCAGCAGTCGCTCGACTGGCTGCAGGCGATGGTGGATGCGGTCGAGAGCGGCGACGACGTGCCGCACGCGCCGCCCGAGCTGATCGCCGGTTTCGCGCTCGACACCGCCGCACCCGCGGCGCCCGCCCCGGCCGCCCGCGTGGCCCCGACCGCCGCCGCGCCGGCCACGGCGGGCAGCGGGATGATCGACGACGACGAGTTCGAGGCGCTGCTCGACCAGTTGCACGGCAGCGCCGCGCCTGGCGCATCGGCGTCCGCACCCGCGCCAGGCCCGAACGACCCGATCGACGACGCTGAGTTCGAAGCGCTGCTCGATCAGTTGCACGGCAAGGCCGCCCCGGGCGCTGCGCCGGTCGCCGCCGCACCGGCCGCGGGCGGCGACATCATCGACGACGACGAATTCGAAGCGCTGCTCGACCAGTTGCATGGCGCGCACGCGCCCGGTGCGGCGCCAGCCCCCGCAGCCGCCGCGGTGGCGGCACCGCCCCCTGCCGCCGCGCCTGCACCGCGCGCCGCGCCGCCGGCGCCGGCCAAGCCGGGCACCACGCAGGCACCCGCCGAACGCGAGCAGACCGTCCGCGTCGACACCCGCCGGCTCGACGCGATCGTCGATCTGGTCGGCGAACTGGTGCTGGCCCGCAACCGCCTCAAGACCTTGCGCGCGCGCCTGCGCGACGAGGATCTCGACCGCGCGGTCGCCACCCTCGACAACGCCACCGCACGCCTGCAGGGCGCGGTCATGCGCACGCGCATGCAACCGGTCGGCAAGGTGTTCTCGCGGTTTCCGAAGGTCGCCCGCGATGTCGCCCGCGCGCTCGACAAGGAAGTGGACCTGGAGCTGGTCGGCGCCGACACCGAGCTCGACCGCAACCTCGTCGAGGCGCTGGCCGACCCGCTGATCCACCTGGTCCGCAACGCGATCGACCATGGCGTGGAGACGCCCGAGCTGCGCGAGGCGACCGGCAAGCCGCGCGCCGGCAAGGTCCGGCTGATCGCCCAGCAGCAGGGCGATTACGTCGGCATCGAGGTCCAGGACGACGGTGCCGGCATCGACCCCGAGCGCCTGCGCGCCAAGGCCCGCGAAAAAGGCCTGATCGACGCCGAGTCGGCCGCGCGCCTCAACGCCGAGGAATGCCTGCACCTGATCTTCCTGGCCGGCCTGTCGACCCGCGCCGAGGTCAGCGACATCTCCGGCCGCGGCGTCGGCATGGACGTGGTGCAGTCGCGGATCCGCGAGCTCGGCGGGCAGATCCAGGTGCAGTCCGAACTCGGTCGCGGCAGCCGCTTCACGCTGCGGGTGCCGCTGACGCTGGCGATCCTGCCGACGCTGCTGGTGCACGCGGCCGGCGACGCCTACGCCCTGCCGCTGGCCCGTGTGCAGGAGGTACTGCATGCACCGGCGCGCACGGTCAACTGGTTCGATGGCCGCGCCGCACTCGACCGTCGCTCGCACACGCTCTCGCTGCTCGATCTGCGGCACTGGCTCGACCGGCCTGCGCTGGAAGCCGCCTTGCTGACCATCGTGGTGTTGCAGCGGGGCGACAGTCGCTTCGGCCTGGTCGTCGACGAAGTGCGCGGGCGCGAAGAGGTGGTCATCAAGCCGCTGCCGCGCGCGTTGCGCGGCCTGCCTGGCTACGCCGGTGCGACGCTGATCGGCGATGGACGGCTCGCGCTGATCCTCGACGTGGACGCGCTGCGCGGCCCCTGACCCCCCGCGCGCCGCTCAAGTCGCCGCGGCCGGCGCCGATATCGCGATCATGGACCTTTTCAGCGTCGTCGGACTCGTGCTCGCCCTTGCCGCCCTGGTGGGCGGCAGCATCCTCAAGGGTGCCGGGCTCGGCGCGCTGTGGTCGCCGGCCGCGTTCGTGATCGTGATCGTCGGCACGCTGGCCTCGATCCTGCTGCACACACCGCCGAGCGTGTTCAAGCGTGCGATGCGGATCCTGCGCTGGACGATCCGTCCACCCACCGCCGACCGCGGCGCGCTGATCGCGCAACTGCTCGAATGGAGCAACGTCTCGCGCAAGCAGGGGCTGCTGGGCCTGGAGGCCTATGTCGAGTCGCAGAGCGACCCGTTCCTGCGCAAGGGGCTGCAGATGCTGGTGGACGGCGTCGAACCGGAAGCCATCCGGCACATGCTCGAGATCGAGCTGCACGGCGAGGAACAGCAGGACCTGGCCGCGGCGAAGGTGTTCGAGAGCATGGGCATCTACGCGCCCACGCTCGGCATCGTCGGCGCGGTGCTGGGGCTGATCGCGGTGATGAAGAACCTCGCCGACCCGTCCAAGCTCGGCCACGGCATCGCCGCCGCTTTCACCGCCACCATCTACGGCATCGCCTCGGCCAACCTGTTCTTCCTACCGGTCGCCTCCAAACTCAAGAGCGTGATCGGCCGCCGCAGCGGCGAGCGCGAGCTGGCGATCGAGGGTCTGATCGCGATCGCCCAGGGCGAGAATCCGCGCAACATCGAGGCCCGTCTGGCCGGCTTCCTGCACTGAGCCGGCGACGATGGCACGACGCGTCCACCACGAGGAACACGCCAACCACGAGGCCTGGGCGATCCCCTACGCCGACCTGATGACGCTGCTGCTGGCGTTCTTCGTGGTCATGTATGCGGTGTCCTCGCTCAACGAGGGCAAGTACCGGGTAATGGCCAGTTCGCTGGCGAATGCCTTCAGCGGCACGCCGCGGACGATCGACCCGATCCAGGTCGGCGACAACGTCTACCGCGATGCCAGCCTCAAGGCCCCGGTGCCGATTCCCGGCGGTGCGCGGCGCGGACCGGGCAGCGCCTCGCCGGTGCTCGATTCACCACTGCAGCCGATGCTCGAATCGAAGATGCGCAGCGACCGCATCGACGACGGCGCCGACCGCGCGGCACGTGCGGCCTCGCGCCAGCAACTGGCGCGCATCGCGCTGCAGCTCGAGGACGCACTGTCGGAGATGGTGCATGCGCGGCTGATCACCGTGCGCCGCGCGGATCTTTGGCTGGAGGTGGAGATCAACAGCGACATCCTGTTCCCCAGCGGCTCGGCGACGCTCGACTTCGGCGCGCAATCCCTGCTCGGCCGGCTGGCCGCGGTGCTGCGCGGGCTGCCCAATCCGATCCGGATCGAGGGCTACACCGACGACCGTCCGATCCGCACCGCGCAGTTTCCGTCGAACTGGGAGCTGTCGGCCGCACGCGCGGCCAGCGTGGTGCACCTGTTCGTGCGCGAGGGCCTGGCGCCCGAGCGGCTGGTGATGGTCGGCTACGGCGAACAGCGCCCCAAGGCCGACAACACCAGTGAGGCCGGCCGCAACGCCAATCGGCGCGTGGTGCTGATGGTGCTGGCCGAGCCGGAGTCGACCCAGGGCCAGCCGATCGGCGGCCCGGCGCCTGCGCAGCCGATTGCGATCGATGCCATCCCCGCGGTCGCCGCCGACCACGCTCCCGATTCCCTGCCCCCCCATCCCCGAGGAGAGACCTGATGCGCGTCTGGGCGATCGCCAACCAGAAAGGCGGCGTCGGCAAGACCACGACCACCCTGGCCCTCGGCCGCGCGATGGTCGCGCGCGGACTGCGCGTGCTGCTGGTCGATCTCGACCCGCATGCCTCGCTCACCCGCGCGTTCGGCATCCCGACCGACCCCCCGCCTGCCGGCGTGGCCGACCTGTTCGCCACCCCGCCCTCGAGCCTGGCTTCGCTGATGCGCGCCTCGCCGACCGAGGGCCTGGACTACGTCTGCGCGCAGACCGCGCTGGCAACGCTCGAACGCCGCAGCGCGACCCAGCCGGGCCTGGGCCTGGCGCTGTCGCAGGCGATCACCCGGCACACCGGCGGCCACGATGCGATCCTGCTCGACTGCCCGCCGACGCTCGGCCTGTTGATGGTCAACGCCCTGGCGGCGGCCGACCGGGTGATCGTGCCCACGCAATGCGAACCGTTGGCGCTCTACGGCCTGGCCGGCATGGTGCGCACGGCCGAGATGGTCGAACGCTCCCGGCAACGCCCGCTGCCGGTCTCGGTGGTGCCGACCATGTACGACCGCCGCACCCGCATCGGACGCGAGACCCTGGCGCAGTTGCAGGACGAGTACGCGGGCAAGATCTGGGACGAGGCGGTGCCGGTCGACACCCAGCTCAGCAACGCCGACGCACTCGCCCAGCAGGTGGTCAACGGCCATCCGCCGGGCCGCGCATTCTCGGCCTACGGCCGCGCGCTCGACTGGCTGCTGGCCGAAGACCAGGCGCTGGAGCACGCAGCATGAACGCCGCCGAGGTCGTCGACGACTACCTCGGCGTGCTGCTGTCGGCCGCGCCGGCCCCGGCGGCCTCCGCGGCAGCGCCCGTGCCCGCTGCGCCGAGCCCGACGCCGGCGCAGACGCCAGTACTGCCGCCCCCACCGGCGCCCCCCGCAGCGCGGCCACGTCCAGCAGTGCCTGCGCCGGCAGCGCGCGCGCAGCCGGCAGCCGCCGCAACGACCGCCCCCGCCCCCGCCCCCGCCCCAGCCCCAGCCCCAGCCCCAGCCCCGCCGCGCGTCGCGAGCGCAGCGGCCCGCGCCGACCTCCCAGCGCCACGACGCAGCAGCGAGCGCCAGGCCCGTTGGCTGCGGCTGCGCTGCGGCGGCCAGGTCTACGGCCTGGAGCTGCTGAAGATCCGCGAGGTCGTGCTGCCGGCCCCGCTGCTGCCGGTGCGCGGCGCCTCGCCGTGCCTGGCCGGGTTGATGAACCTGCGCGGCCAGGTCGTGCCGGTGATCGACCTGGGCCTGCAACTGGGCGACGCGGCGGTCGAGGACACGCCGGCGACGCGGATCGTCGTGCTCGAGGAGCACGGCGACACGCTCGGCCTGCGCGTGTCCACGGTCGAGGACGTGGCCGTGGTGTCCGATGCTCAGATCGAAGGCGCGCACACCTCCCGCCTCGCCCCGGTCGGCGATCACCGCATCCGCGGCATTGCGCGGCTCGGCGGCGCGGTCATGCTGCTGCTCGACGCCTCCCGACTGCTGTCGATGCCGCTCTACACCGCCCGCTGAGCCTCGCGTTCCGCCATCGAGACGCGCCTGAAACGCTTCGCTTCGGATGGAGAGCAGCCCGCCGGCCGGAAGCCGTCCGAAGTAGACGCTTCCCGTTACCGCATGCGAAAAGGCATCGCGCTAAAGCTCGCCCCATCGCTGCCGCTAACCCGTCGTAACCCCCTACTTTGCGGAGACGCGATGACCACCGTGGACCTGGGCGAGGATCTCGGCATCGAGACCAGCGCCGCCCTCAAGGCACGGCTCGAGCCCCACCTGGCCCAGGACCAGGACGTGCTGCTGGACGGCGCCCAAGTGCGACGCGTGCACACCGCCGGCCTGCAGGTGCTGTGCGCGTTCTTCGCCAGCCGCAACGCCGCGGGCCGGCGCACCGCACTGCGCGACAGCAGCGCCGCGCTGCTCGACGCCATCCGGCTGCTGGGAATCGGCCACTCGCTGGGACTGCCCGGCACCCCCCGTCACAATTCAAACGCAAGCACAGTGGAGAACGCCGCATGAGCGCACGCATTCTGGTAGTGGACGATTCGGCCTCGATGCGCCAGATGGTCTCCTTCGCCCTGACCTCGGCCGGCTTCTCGGTCGAAGAAGCCGAAGATGGCCAGGTCGCTCTGGGACGCGCGCAGGGCCAGCGGTTCAACGCCGTGGTGACCGACGTCAACATGCCCAACATGGACGGCATCGCCCTGATCCGCGCCCTGCGCGGCCTGCCCGACTACAAGTTCGTGCCGATGCTGATGCTCACCACCGAGTCGGCCACCGACAAGAAGGCCGAAGGCAAGGCCGCCGGTGCGACCGGCTGGCTGGTCAAGCCGTTCAACCCCGACCAGCTCGTCGCCACCGTCCAGAAAGTCCTGGGCTGACGCCCGCCTTCCGCCTCGAAATCCAGGTCAGCCCATGAACATGGACATGCAGCGCTTTCACGCCACGTTCTTCGAAGAAAGCCGGGAAGGCCTGGAGGCGATGGAAGCCGGGCTGCTGCAACTCGAGCAGGGCGACCAGGACCCGGAGCTGGTGAACTCGATCTTCCGCGCGGCGCACTCGATCAAGGGCGGCGCCGCGACGTTCGGATTCGACGCCGTCGCCGCCCTCACCCACGTGCTCGAAACGCTGCTCGACGAACTGCGCGCCGGCAAGCGCAGCGTCGATGCCGCGGCGACCGACGCGATGCTGGCCTCGGTCGATGTGCTGCGCGCCCTGCTGGCCGAAGCCGAGACCGGCCAGCCCGCCGACCCGGCCGCCGCGGTCGCCGTGCAGGCCCGACTCGAGGCCGTGCTGTCGGGCGCCGCGGCGCCGGCGCCGGTCGCGGCCACCGCATCGGCCACGCCCGCGGTCGAGCCCACCGCCGCGCCGACCGGCTGGCAGATCGGGTTCACGCCTGCGCCGTCGATGTTCATGAGCGGCAACGACCCGTTGCGCATCATCCGCGAGCTCGACCAGTTGGCGCCGCTCGACGTCGCCTGCCGGATGGAACGCCTGCCCGGCTTCGGCCAACTCGATCCGCTCGAAGCGTATCTGGCCTGGGACCTGGGCCTGATCGGCGCGGTGCCGCGCAGCGCCGTCGACGACGTGTTCGCCTGGGTCGAGGACGACTGCACGCTCGACATCCGCCCGATGGCGGCCGCCGCTGCCGCGACGCCCGTGGCGCCCACCTCCGCGCCCGGCCCGGACCCGACGCCCACCACCCCGGCGGGTTCGAGCGCCACCGGCACGGCTGCCCCGGCCGCGAGCGCCCACGAGCCCGAGAGCTCGATCCGGGTCAGCACCGACAAGATCGACGGCCTGATCAACCTGGTCGGCGAACTGGTGATCACCCAGGCCATGCTCAAGCAGGTGTCCGCCGCCCTCGACCCGGCGTTGAGCGAACGCCTGTTCGCCGGGCTCGACCTGCTCGAACGCAACACCCGCGACCTGCAGGAAGCGGTCATCGGCGTGCGCATGCTGCCGGTCGATGCGGTGTTCCGGCGCTTCCCGCGCCTGGTGCGCGACCTGTCCACGCGGCTGGGCAAGCAGGTGCGCCTGCGCACCCTGGGCGAAGGCACCGAGCTCGACAAGGGCCTGATTGAGAAGATCGCCGACCCCCTGGTGCACCTGGTTCGCAACGCGATCGACCACGGTCTGGAGCTGCCCGACGCGCGCCGCGCCGCCGGCAAGGACGAGGCCGGCACGATCACGCTTGCCGCCTCGCACCAGGGCGGCCATATCGTCATCGAGGTCGCCGACGACGGCCGCGGTCTGGACCGCGAACGGATCCTGACCAAGGCCGCCGAGCGCGGCCTGGCCGTGCCCGAGTCACCGACCGACGCGCAGGTCTGGGACCTGATCTTCCAGGCCGGCTTCTCGACTGCCGATGCGGTGACCGACCTGTCGGGGCGCGGCGTCGGCATGGACGTGGTCCGGCGCAACATCCAGGCGCTCGGCGGCGAGGTCCAGCTCGAGAGCCGCACCGGTCACGGCACACGGGTGGTGATCCGCCTGCCGCTGACCCTCGCCATCCTCGACGGCATGAGCGTGGCCGTCGGCGAGGAGACCCTGATCCTGCCGCTGACCTACGTGATCGAAGCGCTGCAGCCGCAGGCCGAGGACATCCGCAGCCTCGCTGGCGAGGGCCGCGTCCTGCGCGTGCGCGGCGAGTACCTGCCGCTGGTCTCGCTCAACACGCACTATCGCTACGGCCAGCCGCAAGGCGCCGATCCGCTGGTGGTCGTGGTCGAGGGCGACGGCCAGAAGCTGGCGCTCGAGGTCGACGAACTGATCGGCCAGCAGCAGGTCGTGGTCAAGAACCTGGAAAACAACTATCGCCGTGTCGATGGCATCTCCGGTGCCACGATCCTCGGCGATGGCCGGGTCGCGCTGATCGTCGATGTCGGCGGACTGGCCCGGTCGCTGCGCCTGCCGCAGGCGGCCTGACGCCAGCGCATCTGCGGCCCGCATCCGCTGCGCGAACAGCGCCCGCCCCACCGCACTTCACATCATGTGCACATTCATTTCCGCGACGTGAATCACACCTGCAGCACTTGCAGAAAATAGTGGTTTCGCCCGTCAAGTCGCTCTGTTTCCGGCCGCTAGTCGTGACGCGAAGGACGCGCTCCAGGTGATGACCAACACCTGCCCGCGTCCTTTGTCGTATCCGGAGATCTCCAATGAGATGGTTGAACAACCTGTCGATCGCCCGAAAACTGGCGGTCGCTTTCACTGTGATCGTGCTGTTGTCGGCGGGACTGGGGGCCTTCGCCCTGAGCCGGCTGGGCGGCATCAATGCCGAACTGCAGAAGGTCAGCCTCGATGACATGCCGGCCGTGCAGTACCTGGGCGAGATCCGTTCGCAACTGGGCGAGTACCGGATGTACGAACTGGCGCAGCTTGGGCGCCTCGACGACCTCGAGGCCGTGCGCGACTACGATCAACGCCTGGCCGGAATCGAGCAGATCATCGCCGAGCAGCGCGGGCTGTACGAAGGCCTGCCGCTTGTCGACGAGGAGCGTCGGATGTACGGCGAGATGACCGCACGACTGGCGGCCTACTTCGAGGCCCGTCGCGAAATCGAGCAGGCGCTGGCCGCTGGCGACGGCGCGGCCGCGCAGGCGGTGTCGGATGCGAAGTCGCGGCCGCTGCGCCGCGACCTGTTCGAGTCGATGGCCGCGCTGGCCCAGTTCAACGACCGGCGTCTGACCGACGACATCGCCCAGGCCAATGCGGTGTATCGCAGCAGTCTGCTTGCGATGATCGCCGGCATCGCGGTTCTCGTGCTGCTGGCCGCGGCGATGGCGATCGCGATCTCGCGGACGCTGTCACGATCGGTCGGCAGCGCGGTCAAGGTCGCCAATGACGTGTCGGACGGCCGGCTCGATACGCAGATCGTCGTCGACCGGCACGACGAGGTCGGACAACTGCTCGCCGCGATGCAGCGGATGCAGGGCCAGTTGCGCGCGGTCATCGATGCGCAGCGCGGAATGGCCCGTGCGCACGACGCGGGCGCGATCAGCCATCGCTCAGCGGCAGCCTGATGCCCGGCGACCTGTCCTGCCCGACCGCGCTGCTCGCGGTCGGCGACGACGGCACCCTGGTGCTCGATGCCAGCCGGCAGGACGCGCTCAACCGCAGGATCGCGGCCTGCACCCAGTTCGTCTGCGACACCCGGCTCGACGCCGTCCAGATCCGCTTCCGGCTGTCGACACCACTGCCGGCCCTGCACGAAGGCCGCCAGGCATTCATCGCGCCCTGGCCCCAGGCGCTGCTGCGCCTGCAGCGACGCGACCTGTATCGCGTGGTGCCACCGCTCGATGCCGTCGTGACGCTGCATCCAGGGCATGGCGACGACCTGGCTGGGTCGTCGCACGACGGCCTGCGGGTGCTGGACCTGAGCGGCGGCGGGCTCGCGGTCGCGATGGACGACGGGCAGGATCCGCGCTTTGCGCCCGGGCGCACGCTCGATGGCTGTCTGTTGCGGTTGCCCGATGCGGATCCGATTGCCTTGACCGTCGCCGTTGCACACCGCTTCTGCGAGCAGACCGGGCCGCGGCTGCGCTGGCGGGCCGGCTGCCGCTTCGTGGCGCTGGCGCCGGTCGCGCAGCGGCGGATCCTCCATTACATCTTCCAGATCGAGCGCCAGCGCAATGCCCGGCTGCGCCGCGCGGTGTAGGCCCGGCGCCCTAAAGTTGCCCGCCGCGCGGCCGATGTCGCTCGGGACACCCGAACACGCGCGCGAGCGCGGCATGCCTGCAGGAGCGCATCGATGAGCAGTCCCGACCCCCAGAACGCCGGCGAGTACCTCACCTTCACCCTGGGCGAGGAGCACTACGGCGTCGACATCCTCAAGGTGCAGGAAATCCGCGGCTACGACGCGGTCACCCGCCTGCCCGATGCCCCGGACTACATCAAGGGGGTGATCAACCTGCGCGGCACGATCGTGCCGGTGATCGACCTGCGCCTGAAGCTGCGCCTGGCGCAGGCGCGCTATGACAGCTTCACGGTGATGATCGTGCTCAATGTCGACGACCGCGTCGTGGGCATCGTCGTCGACGGCGTGTCGGACGTGGTGCCGCTGTCGGCCGAGCAGATCCGGCCCACGCCCGAGTTTGGCGCGGCGATCGACACCCGTTGCATCTCCGGCATCGGCACCTTCGACGACCGCATGCTGATCCTGCTCGACATCGAAACCCTGCTCGACAGCGCCGAACTGGCGGTCCCGCAGGCAGCGTGATCCGGATTTGCGACGTTCATCACACAGCTTTCACTCAAGGCCCGGCCGTACACGGCCGATAGAGGCGGGCACGGGCGCATTCGCGCCTGCCGTCCATCGATCAAGGAGCAGACCATGACCATCCACTGCAAGACGTCTTCCCTGCTGGCCGCGTTGCTGCTGGCCGGTGGCGCCTCGACCGCCTTCGCCCAGGAGGCCATCCGTCCCGAGCAGGCCGTGCGCTTCGTCGGCAAGAGCGGCATGGTTTGCGGCAAGGTCGAGAAGACCCGCTTCGCCGAAAACACCGAGGGCCAGCCGACGTTTCTGTACATGGGCGGCGCGTTCCCGCGCCACACCTTCTCGGCACGTATTCCCAGCGATCAGCGCGACCGCTTCCGTCCCTCACCCGAGGAACTGGAAGGGCGCGATGTCTGCGTCATGGGCACCATCCAGCGCGACGCCAGCCGCGCCGAGATCGCCGTCAGCTCGCCCAGCGACATCAAGCTCGCCACCATCAAATAAGCCCCGCGCCCGGATCGCAGACCGCATCCGGGCCGTTTTTCCATCCGGCCGCCTACGGGGGATTGCCGCATGCACTGGTTCTCGAATCTCAAGCTCGCACCGAAACTGATGCTGGCATTCGGCGTCGTCCTGGTCCTGATGATCGCCCAGGGCGCGGGCGGCTTCGTCGGCCTGCGCGCACTCAACAGCGTCACCGACCACCTGGCCGACAACACGCTGCCGACGTTGACCACGGTCGGCGAAACGCGCGCCCTGCTCGGCGAGTACCGCGCGGCCTCGTACCTGGGCCTGGTGCGCGCCAGCGAGCAGGTCAAGCGCGATGCCCGCGAACGCACCGCGGCAATGGAAAAGCAGATCGAGGCGAACATGGCGTCGTACGCGCCGCTGATCGTCTCTCCGGAAGAGCGCAAGCTCTACGACGGCTTCGTGACTGCCTGGACCGACGCCAAGGCCTCGTACCACGAGGTCAACGAGCTGATCGAACTCGACCTGCCCGACGACGCCACCGACACCTTCATCGGCCGCACCCGCGATCTGCACATGGCCGCCGGCAACGCGCTGCAGGCGCTGCAGAGCGAGGCCGACCGCCAGGCTACCGAGGCCCGCGAGGAGGCCCAGGCGGTGCAGGCCGGCTCGAGCATCCTGATGGCGGTCATGCTGCTGGCCGGGATCACCGGCGGCATGGTCATCGCTTGGCTGATGGCGCGCAATCTCACCGCTGCCACCCGCTCAGCGGTCGGGTTCGCCAACGACGTGGCCAGCGGCAAGCTCGACACCCGCATCGACGCCAGCCGCCGTGACGAGATCGGCGACCTGCTCAAGGCCATGCAGCGCATGCAGCACGACTTGCGCGAGCGGATCGAGCGCGACCAGAAGATCGCCAACGAGAACCTGCGCATCCGCACCGCCCTCGACAGCGCCTCGACCGGGATGATCGTCACCGACGAGAAGTTCGACATCCTCTATGTCAATCCCGCGCTGCAGACGGTGATGGGCGACAACGCCGAGGCCATCGCCGCCGAGCTGCCGCACTTCGATCCGGCCAAGCCGCTGATCGGCGCCTCGCTGGCGACGTTCGAACTGGACGGCAAGCCGGACCAGCGAGTGCTCGCCAGTCTCAAGGAACAGGGCATCGCGCATCGCGAAATGCACTACCAGGACGCCTGCATCGCGCAGATCATCTCGCCGATCCGCGACGAGCAAGGCCGCGACATCGGTCTGATCGCCGAGTGGCGCGATCGCACCGGAGAAGTCCGGGTCGAGGCCGAAGTCGCGCGCATCGTGTCCGCAGCCGCGGCCGGCGATCTCGACCATCGCGTCGCGCTGGAGGGCAAGCACGGCTTCATCCTGCAGCTGGCGCAACAGCTCAACAGTCTGCTCGACGCCAATGCGGTCAGCCTGGCGCAGGTCTCGCATGTGCTCAATGCGCTCGCTTCGGGCGACCTGACCGCGCGCATGGACGGCGACTTCCACGGCGTGTTCGCCCGCATGCGCGATGACGCCAATGCCACCGTCGCCCAGCTCACCGCGATCGTCGCCCGCATCCAGGACGCCTCGGCCGCGATCGGCACCGCTTCGACCGAGATCGCCTCGGGCAACGACGACCTCTCGCGCCGCACCGAGCAGCAGGCGGCCAACCTGGAAGAAACCGCCGCCTCGATGGAGGAACTCACCTCCACCGTGCGCCAGAACGCCGACCACGCCCGCCAGGCCAACCAGCTCGCCCAGGGCGCGGCCACCGTCGCCTCCCAGGGCGGCGAAGTCGTCGGCCAGGTCGTCTCCACAATGGCCGACATCGAGGCCTCGTCGCGCAAGATCGCCGACATCATCTCGGTCATCGACGGCATTGCGTTCCAGACCAATATCCTCGCGCTCAACGCCGCGGTCGAGGCCGCGCGTGCCGGCGAACAGGGCCGCGGTTTCGCAGTCGTCGCCTCCGAGGTCCGTACCCTGGCCCAGCGCAGCGCCAATGCCGCCAAGGAGATCAAGGGCTTGATCGACGACTCCACCGGCAAGGTCGCCAGCGGCGCCGCGCTCGCAGGCCAGGCCGGTCGGACCATGGCCGAGATGGTCGCATCCGTGCAGCGCGTGACCGACATCATGGCCGAGATCTCCGCCGCCTCGCAGGAACAGGCCGCCGGCATCGAGCAGGTCAACCAGACCATCGTGCAGATGGACGAGACCACCCAGCAGAACGCCGCGCTGGTCGAGGAAGCCTCGGCCGCCGCGCGTGCGATGGAGGAACAGGCGACAGGCCTGGCCGACGCGATCTCGATGCTGCGGATCGAAGGACAGGCCGTGGCCGCACCCGCGGTGCAGGCGACGCGGTCCTCCCCGCCGTCGCCCCGCAAGCCGGCACCGGCCGCGCCGCGTCCGGCGACACGCGCCCCCGCCGCGCCCGCCCTGGCCGAGGCCGACTGGGCGGAGTTCTGATCGACGCCGCCGACACGTGACACCCACAAGGCCCGGCCCTGCGCCGGGCCTCGTGCGTGGTGGCACCGATCGCGATCAACTTCGTCGGCGCTGCGCCGATAACCCCATCGAGTCTTTCTGACGCGCCAGTCGCCATGAGTGCCGCTTCCCTGCCCCATCCTCCAGGCGATGCACGCCAGTTCGTGTTCGCCGACCGCGATTTCCGCCGCGTGTGCCAGCTGATCCACGACCGTGCGGGGATCGCGCTGGTCGCCAGCAAGCGCGACATGGTCTACGGCCGACTGTCGCGGCGGCTGCGTGCGCTCGGACTCGACGACTTCGGCGATTACCTGGCGCTGCTGGAAGGCGATCCCGACGGCGAGGAATGGCAGGCGTTCACCAACGCGCTGACCACCAATCTGACCGCGTTCTTCCGCGAACCGCATCATTTCGAGACCCTGGGCACCCAACTGCAACGGGCCGGATCGGGCCGCAAGCCGCTGGTGCTGTGGTCGTGCGCGGCCTCGACCGGCGAAGAGCCGTACTCGATGGCCATCACCGCCTGCGAGGCCTTCGACACGCTGCAGCCGCCGGTGCGCATTGTGGCGACCGATATCGACACCCAGGTCCTGGCGACCGCGCGCCAGGGCGTCTATCCGATCGAACGCGTCGCCGCGCTCGACGCGGACCTGCGGCGCCGCTTCTTCCAGCGCGGCACCGGGCCCAACGCCGGCAAGTGCCGGGTGCATCCGGCACTGCAGGCGCTGATCGAGTTCCGCCCGCTGAACCTGCTGGCCGGCCGCTACGATGTCGGCGGCCCGTTCGATGCGATCTTCTGCCGCAATGTGATGATCTACTTCGACAAGCCGACCCAGCGCGCCATCCTGTCGCGGCTGGTCACGCATATGGACGCCGAGAGCCTGCTCTACACCGGGCATTCGGAGAACTACCTGCACGCCGCCGACCTGATCCAGCCCTGCGGCCGCACGCTGTACCGGCGCCACTTCGCGGCAACCGCCCCGTGAGCATGCCGCCCAGCGATGCGGTGATGCGCTACCGGGACCCGCAGTTCCAGGTGCCGGCGGCCAAGCTGCTGCCCACCCAATACCTGGTGGTGGACGACGGCACGGCGCTGGTCACCGTGCTCGGCTCGTGCGTGGCCGCGTGCATCCGCGACCCGCTGCTGCACCTGGGCGGCATGAACCACTTCCTGCTGCCCGATGGTGGCAATGGTGACGGGGCGCCGGCGCGCTACGGCAGCTATGCGATGGAAGTGCTGATCAACGAGCTGCTCAAGCGCGGCGCCAGCCGCCGTCGCCTCGAGGCCAAGGTGTTCGGCGGCGCCAACGTGCTCAAGGGCTTCACCAACAACCCGGTGGGCACCCGCAACGCCGAGTTCGTGCGCGGCTACCTGGACGCGGAGCACATCCCGGTCGTGGCCGAGGACCTGCAGGGCATCCATCCGCGCAAGGTGTGGTTCTTCCCGCAGACCGGCAAGGTGATGGTCTACCGCCTGCCGCACGCGCACGGCGCCAAAGTGGCGGCCACCGAATCGGCCGTCCGTGCCCGCCTGGCGCGCGCGCCGGTCGCCGGCGATGTGGAGCTGTTCGAATGACGCCGGTCCGCGTGCTCATCGTCGACGACTCGGCGGTCGTGCGCCAGTTGCTGACCGAGGTGCTGTCGTCCGATCCGCAGATCGAAGTCGTGGGCAGCGCGGCCGACCCGCTGCTGGCTCGCGAGAAGATCAAGCGCCTGCATCCCGATGTGCTGACGCTCGATGTCGAGATGCCGCGCATGGACGGCCTGGTGTTCCTCGACAACCTGATGCGCTTGCGCCCGATGCCGGTGGTGATGGTGTCCTCGCTGACCGAACGCGGCGCCGACATCACCTTGCAGGCGCTGGCACTGGGCGCGGTGGACTTCGTCGCCAAGCCGCGGCTCAACGTTGCTCACGGGCTGGAGGCCTACGCCCAGGAGATCACCGCGAAGGTCAAGGCGGCTGCGCGTGCCCAGGTCCGCACCGCGCCGCGTCCGGTATCGCGTGCGGCGGTCGGTCCCGCCGCACCGGCCGAGCCCACCGCCACGCCGGTCGCGCTGCGCTACCGCACGACCGACCGACTGATCGCGATCGGCGCGTCCGCTGGCGGCACCGAGGCGATCCGGGTCGTGCTCGAGGCGATGCCGCCCGATGCGCCGGCGATCGTGCTGACCCAGCACATTCCTGCCAGCTTCAGTGCGCCATTCGCCGAGCGCCTGGACCGCCATTGCGCAATGCTGGTGCGCGAGGCACGCGACGGTGAGACGATCCTGCCCGGGCATGTCTACCTGCCGCCGGGCGACCACCACCTGCGGGTGCTGCGCGATGGCGCCCGCTGGCGCTGCCGGCTCGACCCCGGCCCGCCGGTCAACCGACACCGGCCGGCGGTCGACGTGCTGTTCCGCTCGGTCGCGCAGGCCGCGGGCGCCAATGCGGTTGCGGCGATCCTCACCGGCATGGGCGATGATGGCGCCCGCGGGCTGCTCGAACTGCGTGAAGCCGGTGCTGCGACGCTGGTGCAGGACGAAGCCAGCAGCGTCGTCTGGGGCATGCCGGGCGCTGCCTGGAAGCTGGGCGCCGCGCAGGAATGCCTGCCCCTGGACCGCATCGCCCAGCGCCTGCTCGCATTGACCCGGCACGAGACGGTCGACTGACACCGCCGGCACCGCAGCGCTCGCCCTGCGGGCATGACGCCCGGCCCCACGCCGCAATGCGCCCAAGATCGCTGCGCGCCCTCCGGCGCGGGATCAACGCCGGCTCAATGCGGCGCGCCGGCATAGGCCTTTTCGCCGGCCAGCACCGCCAGCCGGACCATCTGGCCGTCGGCATCGCGCTGCGCGAGGCGATTGCCCGGCGGCGGCAAGGGACAGGTGGCGTAGGCGGTGTACGCGCACGGCGGGTTGTAGGCGCGGTTGAAGTCGACGACGACGGTCGCATCGTCGGCGACGGGGCCGGTCTGCAGAAAGCGGCCGACCGCGTAGGTGTCCCGCCCACTGGTCCGATCCTGGAAGTTGAGGCTCAGGCCCTGCTGTGGATCGCCCAGCGCCTCCAGCCGCCAACGGTGTCCATCCTTGTCGAATTCCACATAGCCCGGATTGGGCGTGTCGTGGATGTCGCCGATGATGTTGGCGATCGGCAGGGTCGTGCCCGGCGGGTGGGCGACGAACCGGGCCTGCATCCGCCAGGCCGGATCGGGCTCGAAGAAGTCGAGGCCTGCAAACTGCAGGCGCGCCGGCGCATCGGCGTGCCGCACCCGCAGGCCGAGCCGATCGCCGCGGCGGATCAGCGAGATCCGGCCCTTGCCCTCGTCGTATCCCAGCTGGGTCCCGCCGTCCCGGCCTTCGGGCTGCAGCGCCACCTCGCCCTGCAGGGGGCGGCCATCGACGGTGACCACCGCGTCCTGGTCAGCGGTGAAGTAGATGCTATCGGCCCGCCGTTCCAATTCGCCCAGGTGCGGCGGAGCGATGGCCAGGCGGATGTCGTCCTGCGCGCCGCCGCCGACACGCTGTCTGTCGGCTTCGACCCAATGCAGGCCGATGAGGCTCGTCCAGCCATCGGGCTTGTTCAACGCATCGGCGCGCTCGCGCACCCACGCCGCATGCGCCTGGCGAAACTCGGGCGCGGTGTCCACCGAGGCGGTCGGCGCCATGCCAGGATCGTCCGGGCGGTCGCAGGCGACGAGCGCCGGGAGCAGCAGGGCCGCGAGTGCGAGCGGACGCGTTCTCATGGTGGTCACCAGGTCCTTGAAATGCCCAGATGCAGATAGCGGCCGTAGGATTCGTGCAGGGCCGTCAGATAGTGGCCGGCGGCGTTCAGCGGCGGCGACGTGTCGAACAGATTGCGTGCGCCCACGTCCACCGTCGTGCCGGCGAGCGGCCCGCGGGTGAAGGCATGCGCCACCGACAAAGCCCAGCGCTGGGTGGACGGTACGACGAACGGGCTGCGATCGGCATACGCACCGGCGGTCACGCTGCCGATGTAGTCGTCGCGCAGCCGCACCGTCCAGCCGGCGCGCTGCCACAGCAGCGTCGCGCTGCCGCGCCATTCCGGCTTCGCGCCGTTGATGCCCACTTCGTTGGCCGCGCCCAGGTTCGCGGCGACGATGTCGAGCGCGCCGCTGTCGATGGCCTCGGCCACCTGCTGCACTTCGATTGGCTTGTGCTGGGTGTAGGCCTTGAGGCGGCTGACGTCGAGCAGCAACGCGAAGTCGCCCCACGCCGTCTCGCGCAACCGCCAGGCCAGGCGGTAGTCCACCCCGGACGCGGTCAGCGGTTGCCGGTTGCGATAGGTGTCGTACACATGGGTCACGACACCGGCCGGCGCGATGCCCGAGCCCTCGAACAGCGCGATGTCCTCGGCGGTCACCGGGGCGCGGACCACGTTCGGGTTGCTGCGGCCCTCGACGACGCGCAGATACGCGTCGTAGAGCACCTCCTCGCCCATGGTGCCGATCGGATTCTCGACTTCGATCCGCCAGGCGTCCACGCTCAGACGCAGATGGCCCAGCCCCTGCCGCAGGAACCGCGGCTCGAACACTGCGCCCCACGACGATTGCCGGGTCGTCTCCGGTGCGACATCGTCGCCGTAGGCCGTGACGGCGCTGACCGACGGCTTGACCTGCGATCCGTTGCTGTAGGCGTTCAGGCAGGCGGTGTAGCCGGGATGCGCGCCCTTGACCACCAGCGCGTGGCAACGCACGGCGTCGTTGTTGAAGCCGAAACCGTAGGTCGGCGGCGCGTTCACCAGTTCCAGGCCGGGGGCGCGGAAGCCGCCGCTGATCGAGCCGCGCAGCAGCAGGCTGTCGTTGACGCCCCACGCCGCGGCGATCTTCGGTTTGGCCACATCGCCGGCATCGCTGTAGTCCTCGTAACGCGCCGCGATCTGCAGGTCCAGCGAGCGCACGAGCGGGACATCATGGACCGGTGCGACCAGCGGCACCGCCAGTTCGATCAGCGCCGACGTCACATTGCGGCTGCCGCGCACGTCGGGCCGGGGACTGTGGGTGAAGAAGTTGCTCTGGGCAACGGTCCCGGTATACCAGTCCACGTAGGGCGTGGTCCCATCGATGTTCCGGTCGCGATCGTCGAAGCGACTTTCGTAGCGGTACTCCACACCCGCCGCCAGGCCGATGTCGCCGGCATACCAGGACAGCAGGTCGGGCCGGTCGAGTTTGAAGTCCCACAACGCCAATTCGGCCGTTCCCTCGCGGGTCGCCTCGCCGATGAACGCGGCGGTGTCGGAGGGCGTGGCATCCCCGACCCGGATGCTGGCCGGGTCGCCACCGCTGAACGGGTTGTAGGCGCTGGCATCGGTGCGGTTCACCGCGTCGATAAAGGCATCGGTGAACCCGCCCTGCTGTCGATCGGTGCTGCGCGCCCGGGAATACAGCAGCGCGGTTTCCCAGTTCCAGCCCGAATCGGTCCAGCCGCGCAGGCCGAGCAGCGCTCGCGATTGCGAGTTGTCGACCCGGACCCGGCGGATGCCCGAATCGGCGAACTGGTAGTTGAGCAGCCGGATCGCGTCCGCCCCCCGCAGGGCGTCGGGCACCCAGTAGGCATCGGGCCGGATGTGCAGCACGAAGCCGTCGCCGCCGAACCCCGCCTCGCTGCTGACCCAGGATTGCGATTGCGCGCGGTAGTAGCCGAGTTCGCCGAACAGCTGACGGCGGTCATCCAGGTCGAACCGCGCCGTGGCGAAGACGTTGCCCTTGTCGATCGCAGGCGCGGTCGTGATGCCCGGCTCGGCGCCGGCGTCGTAGTGGTAGCGGGTCGGCACCTGACCCGGCGCCAGGGCGCCGGTGGCCGGGTCGATGTGCCAGCTGCCGGTCCGCCGCCCATCGACGTAGGTGTCGAAATGGCCCCAAGGCGTGCGGGTGGTGAAGCCGGTGGTGCCGTCGGGATCGGGGACGCGCGTGCCGTCGGCCAGCACGCGGCGGCCGTCGGTCGCGGTGAACCAGGCGTCTGAATTGTGCTGCGCGGTGCGGGTGGACACCCCATAGAGCACCGATACATTGCCGCGGCCGCCGGCGAAATCGCGGCCGATGTAGCCCTCGAGCGACACGTCCTCGCGGTGGCCGTCCTGGACCGCGCCGTAGCGCAGCGTGATGCCGCCGCCGTCCTCCAGGTTGGTCGGCGTGATCAGGTCGGTGACGCCGGCGATCGCATCGGCGCCATAGATGGACGCCGCCCCGTCGAGCAGCAGATCGATGCGCTCCAGGCCGAAGGTCGGGATCGCATTGGCGTTGTAGGTGGTGTTGTCCCCGCTGTTGCTGATCGGATGCTGCACGGTGCGGCGGCCGTTGATCAGCAGCAAGGTGTACTTGGCGCCGAGGTTGCGCAGATTGATGGCCCCTACGTCGCCACGCGCGACATTGGAATTGCGCCCGGCGTTGGTGGTGCCCTTCTCGGTCACGGCGACGTCGCCGAACTGCGGGAGGCTGCGGAACAGTTCGTTGCCGTTGGTCGCGCCCGTGGCCTGGATCTGGGCCCGGTCCACCGTCGCCACCGGCAGCGCCGCGGCGGCGCCGCCACCGACGATCCGCGAGCCGAGCACCGAGACCTTGTCGAGCAAGCGCGCAGTAGGTGCGGACGCCGCGTCGTCGGCCTGCACGCTCGTCGACAGCAGCACGCACAACGCCAGTGCCAGGCGGCCGCGCGTCGGCGCGGGCACGCGCGCGCCGCGGGCGGCGGCTGTCGGGACAGGATGGGCGCGGGCGCAACGGTGCATCGGGGACCCCGTGGTTCGATGGAAGGACGACGCCGCTCGGCGGATCACACACGCTCATGCGTGCGCGATCCGGGCGCGTCGAATGCTCTGGTTCTGATGGCGCGCGGCGCACGCCGCTCGGGAACGCTAGCTAGCGCGGCGTGTGCACGAACGCGCCGCGCACGATGCGGCCGTCCAGCGTCTGCGCATCCTTGACCAGGTTGTAGAGCGGACAGGTCGCCTCGACCGCCTGGCGCAGGGCGTCGATGTCCTGCGCGGATGCAGGCGATGCGATGGTCGCGGTGTAGCGGAGGTTGCGAAACCGCGCCGGCGTGCTGACGTTCGCACCGAAACGCGGCCCGAGCTCGCCGTCCACGGTCAGTTCCAGGGTGTCGAGCAGCACATTGCGGGTGGCGGCCTGCACTTCGAAGATGTGCGTCAGGCAGGTCGCGGTCACGCCCAGCAGGTGTTCCTCCACGGTCGGCGCAAGCCCGTACCCCAGCAGGTCCGGCGCGCTGTCGTGCAGTTGCTGGTGGTCGCCGTCCTCGCCCAGGAACACCCGGCGCAGGCCGGTATGCGGCTCGACGTGCGCACGTGCGACCAGGGCGCGCGGCGGCGCGGTGCGGTCCGCCTGGGCACGCTTGCCCAGCACGGCGGGCCGCTTCTCTTCGGTGATGAAATCGCGCAGGCCGGGCGGCAGCCCGGCTTCGCGCTGCGCCGGCGAGCGCGTGTAGCGCACCTCGGCATGGCCGACCTGCTGCGGGCGGGTCACCAGGTCGATCGCCGCCGACTGCGCATGGACGGCCTGGCGGAGCGATTCGAGCTGCGCGGCGTCGGCCGGCGAGTCGATGTAGGCCACGTAGGACAGGTTGTTCGGATAGGCCAGAGTCTCGCTCTTGCGCTCGGGCACGCTCGTGAACACCACGTCCAGCGCATCGATCGGAACGTTCTGCGCCGCGGCCTGCACGATGTACTCATCGGCCACCGCACTGGCCAGCGTGCCGACCAGGGAATCCCAGGATCCCGCGCCCAGGTCGTAGCCGGCATAGTCGCGACCGCTGTCGCTGATGGACTGATACTCACCGGTCGGCCCCAGGCGCAGGCGGCGGACGCCCGACCGGCTCTCGGCGACGACCTTGCCATGCAGCGCGGTGGGCGCGGCGTCCTGCGCCTGCAGGGCCTGGATCGCCGCACGCTTGGCGCTCAGGTACGCGCGCAGCGGCGAGCCGCTCGCATCACTTGCCCAGGCGCGCGGCGCCGCCGCCAGCAGCACGATGCACAGGCCCGCGGCGACGGCCCAGGACGGAGAGACGAGACGCGCGATGGACATGGGCAAGCGTTCCTGCGGCAACGAAGTGGCTTGCACTCTTTCACGATGCTGCGCCGCACGAAAACAACGATTCGGCATGTCCTGAGTCCGGCCTGCGATTGACCGCGACCGCGCTGCTGCGCCGCGGCGCCCAGGGGATGGCGCGCGCATGAAAAAACGCCGCGCCCGTGTACACGGGCGCGGCGCTGGAGGAACGGGCCGAGGTTGGGAATCAGGCGGCGGTCTTGCGGCCGGCGTCGACGTACTCGGTGATCCGGTCGAAGTTCATGTACCGGTAGATCTCGGTGGCCGACGCGTCCAGCACACCGACCTCGGCCATGTACTCGGCACGGGTCGGGATCCGGCCCAGGCGCGAGCAGATCGCCGCCAGCTCCGCCGAGCCCAGATACACGTTCGAGTTGCGGCCCAGGCGGTTGGGGAAGTTGCGGGTCGAGGTCGAGAACACGGTTGCGCCCTCGCGCACCTGCGCCTGGTTGCCCATGCACAGCGAGCAGCCCGGCATCTCCATGCGCGCACCCGCCGCGCCGAAGGTGCCGTAGTGGCCTTCCTTGGTCAGCTCGGCGGCGTCCATCTTGGTCGGCGGCGCCACCCACAGCTTGGTCGGGATATCGCGCTTGCCTTCCAGCAGCTTCGACGCCGCGCGGAAGTGGCCGATGTTGGTCATGCACGAACCGATGAACACCTCGTCGATCTCGACCCCGGCGACCTCCGACAGGAACTTCACGTCGTCCGGATCGTTCGGGCAGGCCAGGATCGGCTCTTGGATATCGGCCAGGTCGATCTCGATGACCGCTGCGTACTCGGCATCGTCGTCGCCCTTGAGCAGTTGCGGGTCGGCCAGCCACGCCTCCATCTTCTCGATGCGGCGCTGGATCGAACGCGGATCCTGGTAGCCCTCGCTGATCATCCAGCGCAGCAACGCGATGTTGCTGTTGATGTACTCGATGATCGGTTCCTTGTTGAGGTGCACCGTGCACCCGGCGGCCGACCGCTCGGCGGACGCGTCCGACAGCTCGAACGCCTGCTCGACCTTGAGATCGGGCAGGCCTTCGATCTCGAGAATGCGACCGGAGAAAATGTTCTTCTTGCCCTGCTTGGCCACCGTCAGCAGTCCGGCCTTGATCGCGTAGAGCGGAATCGCATTGACCAGGTCGCGCAGCGTCACGCCCGGCTGCATCGCGCCCTTGAAGCGCACCAGCACCGACTCGGGCATGTCCAGCGGCATCACGCCGGTGGCCGCGGCGAACGCGACCAGGCCGCTGCCGGCCGGGAACGAGATGCCGACCGGGAAGCGCGTGTGCGAGTCACCACCGGTACCGACGGTATCGGGCAGCAGCATGCGGTTGAGCCAGCTGTGGATCACGCCGTCGCCGGGACGCAGCGAGATGCCGCCGCGGGTGGAGATGAACTCCGGCAGCGTGTGATGGGTCTTGACGTCGACCGGCTTCGGGTATGCCGCGGTGTGGCAGAACGACTGCATCACCAGGTCGGCCGAGAAGCCCAGGCACGCCAGGTCCTTGAGCTCGTCGCGGGTCATCGGACCGGTGGTGTCCTGCGAGCCGACCGAGGTCATCTTCGGTTCGCAGTACGTGCCCGGACGCACGCCCTGCCCTTCGGGCAGGCCGATCGCGCGGCCGACCATCTTCTGCGCCAACGAAAAGCCCTTGCCGTTGTCGGCCGGCTGCTGCGGCAGACGGAACAGATCGGTCGGGGCTAAGCCCAGCGATTCGCGCGCCTTCGCGGTCAGCCCGCGGCCGACGATCAGCGGAATGCGGCCGCCGGCGCGCACCTCGTCGAACAGCACCTGGGACTTGACCTCGAACTCGGCGATCGTCTCGCCGTTCTTCAGCGCACGGCCCTCGTAGGGGCGCAGCTCGATCACATCCCCCATCTCCATCTGCGAGACGTCGAGCTCGATCGGCAGCGCACCGGCGTCTTCCATGGTGTTGTAGAAGATCGGCGCGATCTTCGCGCCCAGGCACACGCCGCCGGCGCGCTTGTTGGGGATATAGGGGATGTCGTCGCCGGTCCACCACAGCACGCTGTTGGTCGCCGACTTGCGCGAGGACCCGGTGCCGACCACGTCGCCCACGTAGGCGACCAGGTGGCCCTTGTGCTTGAGGTCGGCAATGACCTGGATCGGACCGCGCTTGCCGTCTTCTTCCGGCACGAACGGCGCGTCGTCGCGCTTGTTCTTGAGCATCGCCAGCGCGTGCATCGGGATGTCGGGACGCGTGGTCGCGTCGGAGGTCGGCAATGACCTGGATCGGACCGCGCTTGCCGTCTTCTTCCGGCACGAACGGCGCGTCGTCGCGCTTGTTCTTGAGCATCGCCAGCGCGTGCATCGGGATGTCGGGACGCGTGGTCGCGTCGGGGGCCGGCGACAGGTCGTCGGTGTTGGTCTCGCCCGGCACCTTGAACACCGTCAGCGTCATCGACGCCGGCACTTCGGGCCGGCTGGTGAACCACTCGGCCTCGGCCCAGCTGCGCAGCACGGCCTGGGCGTTGGCGTTGCCGGCCTTGGCCTTCTCCTCGACATCGTGGAAGGCATCGAACACCAGCAACGTGTGCTTGAGGCCATCGGCAGCGATCGTGCCAACGGTGTCGTCGTCGAGCAGTTCGACCAGTGGATGCACGTTGTAGCCGCCGAGCATGGTGCCCAAGAGCTCGGTCGCGCGTGCGCGGTCGATCAGCGGGTTGTGCTCGGTGCCCAGCGCAATTGCGGCCAGGTACGAAGCCTTGACCTTGGCGGCATCGTCGACGCCGGCCGGCACGCGGTGCGTGAGCAGGTCCAACAGGAACTCGGCCTCGCCGGCCGGCGGGTCCTTGAGCAGCTCGATGACCTCGGCGGTCTGCTGCGCATTGAGCGGCAGCGGCGGGATGCCCAGCGCTTCGCGCTCGGCAACGTGGTGGCGGTAGGCTTCCAACATGCGGGCAACTCCAGAGTCTTGCGGTACCGGGATAACCGGTCTCAGGCCGACGGTACGATCAGCTTGAGACCCTTGAAATACGTGCGGAAAAACGCGTCATCGCGCGTGATCAGGCCATTGCATTGCAGCAGTGCGTGCGCCCCGACCAGGAAGTCGCGCGCCGCGCGGCCGCTCGTGTCGCCGCGCTGCCAGGAACGACGCTGCATCTCGCCGGCACGCAGCGCCGACTTGGCCTCGATCGCCGAGAAGCGCACACCCATGTCCTCGAGCACGGCCATGGTCTCGGCGCCGTCGCGCAACGCGCCGCAGATTTCGGCCAGCGCCACGTCGCAGACCACCACTGGACCGGCGCTCAGGTACTGGCGCAGACAGGCCTCAGCCGCATCGGCATGCGGGCCGTCGGCCAGCAGGTCCACCAGCACCGGGGCGTCGACGGCGATCACGGCGTGGCGTCTCCATCGGCGGTGTCGGCGTCCTGGCCGCGGACCGCACGCATCGCCGCATCGGTGTCGCCGAAGCCTTCGAGCTTGAAGCGGCCGCGCGCGCGCGACACGGCATCGTCGACGCTCTTGCGCAGCACGATCCGGCTGCCTTCCAGCTCGACCTTCAGGATCGTGCCCTTGCTCAGGCCCAGCGCATCGCGCACCGGCTTGGGCAAGGTGATCTGGCCGCGCTCGGCGACAGTGGCTTCCATGGCGGGCCTCCTGGAAAGTATGCGCGAATTATACATACCTGACTGCGCATACTCCAGCGATGCCCGGCCCGGGCGCATGCATCGCCCCAACGCAAACGGGCCGGGTGCACACGCCCCCGGCCCGTTCGGCATCTTGCGGGGGACGCCTCAGAACGCCAGCTGGAAGCGGGCGTTGAGCGTCGTGCCGCGGTCCTGGCCCTGGTACTCGCCGCTGCGGTTGTCGGTCTCCCAGCGGATCGCGTCGAGCATGACCCGGCTGAAATCGTTGAGGTACCAATTCACGCCGACCGTCAGCGCGTCGCCGGTGCCGCCGGCCGGCAACTCGCGGTAGTCGACGTTCTCGTAGCGCGCCTTGAGCTCCCACGCGCCCGGCCCACCGGCGGTCACCGGCTGTGCGACCTTGACGCGGCTCCAGGTGCCGGTGCGGGCCGCGAACGCCGGGCTGGCGCCCGACAGGAACCAGCCGGCCGACAGCGCCCAGGCCTCGTGCGCCACGTCGAAGCGCCCCGCCCCACCGAATCCCGCGACCTCGCGCCGTCCCCACTCGCCGTACCCCCAGAACGGCCCGCGCACCCCGAGCAGTTCCAGCCCGTAGCCTTGCCCGTGATCGGCGCCGGCCAATGCGCCGGGCGCGATCTTGACCAGATCGTTGAGATGCCCGGCGATCGCCGAGCTGCGGAACACCCCACTGCTGCCCGGCGCGATGTCCTCGTAGAACCCCCACGCTCCCAGATGCAGCAGCCCGCCCGTCCCCTTCACCGGATTCCAGTGCGCGCGGCCAGCCAGCGTCATCGAGTCGTTGCTGTTGCCGACGTTGTTGAGGTCGTTGCCGGCGATCGACAGGCTTGCGTGCCAGTCCTCGCCGTAGACGCGCTCGGTCAATCCCACACCGAACAGCCCGCGTTGCGGCACGATCTGCGTGCCGACGACGTTGCGGTCCGGGAACGGGGTATTGCCGGTGCCGCTGGCGCCGTCGATGCCGCGGTCGTTGAGGCGGTTGCCGACCGTCAGCTCGGCCTGCCGACCGAACAGCGTATGGCCGATGGTCACGTACGCCGACTTCCAGGCCACGCTGTTGTCGGCGAAGTCGCCCTCGACCGCATAACCGAGCGCACCGTAGCTGCCCTCAAAGCCCATGCGGACCGACCGGATCTCGGTGCCGGTGATGTTGCGGGCATCGAAACCGGAGCCGTGTGTGCTGGAGGTGTCGACGAACACCCGACCGCGCGGCCGGAACGTGATCTGGCCGTCGGCGCTGGCGAACTGCGGCGCGCCCTTCGACCAGCTCACCGCCGGCGCCTTGGCCTGCGCGGCTTCGATCTTCGCCACGCGTTCGGCCAGCACGGCCTCGGTGTCGGACGTGGCCCTGACGTCGACCGCGGGCGGCGCGGCGGCCACGCCGGACGCGGGGCCCGCTTCCAACGCGGACAAACGCGCCTCGAGCCGGCGGATCTGCTCGGCCTGCTGGCGGACGAGATCCTCCAGCGCGGCCGGCGCCGTCTGCGCGGACGCGGCCGAGGTGGCGAGCAGCAGGCCGACGGCCGTGGCCAGCAGCGTGGGACGGGGGCGGAACATGGAAGGCATCGGGCGATCTCCGGGCGCGGCGGGCCAGACGGCGACCGGACGGCGAGTGCCGACCGGCGCCGGCGGACGGCCGCAGGCGGGCCTGCCGCGACGGCGGCAGACAGGACGGATGGGAAGAGGCGCCGGTGCCGCGAACGCGGCGACCGGCGCGGCGCACCCGGACGTGGGGAACGGGTGTCGATGGGCCGCCCGGCGCGTCGCGCCAGGCGGCGAGGCTCAGCTGGTGGCTTCGCGCGAGGCGTTCGGACGCCAGGTGATCAGGCGGTTCTCGGCGACGTCGAGCACCGCGTCGATGATCAGCACGAACGCGGCCAGCAGAATGATGCCCGCGAACACACCGACGGCATTGAAGTTGCCCTCGGCCTGCGCGATCAGGTAGCCCAGGCCGGCCGACGCGCCGAGATACTCGCCGATGATCGCACCGACCACCGCAAAGCCCACCGAAGTGCGCAACGACGACAGGATCCAGCTCGCCGCGGCCGGGAAGTACACATGACGCAGCAGCGCGCCACGGCTGGCGCCCAGGATCCGGGCATTGGCCAGCACCACCGGGTTGACCTCGCGCACGCCCTGCATTGCGTTGAAGAACGTGATGAAGAACACCAGCGTGACCGCGAGTGCGACCTTCGACCACAGCCCCAGGCCCAGCCACAGCACGAAGATCGGCGCCAGCACCACGCGGGGGATGGCGTTGAAACCCTTGATGAACGGGTCGAGGATCCGCGCTGCACGCCGGCTCAGGCCCAGCCACACGCCGCCGGCGACACCGAGGGCGGTGCCGATGATGTAGCCCAGCGCAGTCTCGGTCAGGGTGATGTAGACATGGGTGTAGAAGCTGGTATCGGCCAGCCAGGTGAACATCTGCCGCGCAATGTCGAACGGCGCGGGAAAAAAGAACGGGTCGATGACCTTCGCCGACACGCCGGCCTGCCAGCCGCCGAAGACGACGACGACGAGCATCACCTGGATCAAACGGTCAGTCTTGGCGTGCATAGCTCTTCTCCACTTCGCCGCGCAGGCAGGCCCAGATATCGCGGTACAGGTCGGTGAAACGCTGGTCGAGCTTGATCTCGGCCACGTTGCGCGGTCGCTCCAGTTGCACCGGAAAACTCTCGACCACGCGGCTCGACGGGCCCGAGGACAGCACCACCACACGGTCGCCCAGCGCGATCGCCTCTTCCAGGTCGTGGGTGATCAGCATCACCGCGCGCCGGTCCTCCTGCCACAGCCGCAGCAGCTCGTTCTGCATCAGATGCCGGGTGTGGATGTCGAGCGCGGAGAACGGCTCGTCCATCAGGATGACCTTCGGCTCGACGATCAGCGCCTGCGCCATCTGCACGCGCTTGCGCTGGCCGCCCGAGAGCTGATGCGGGTAGCGGTGCTCGAATCCCGACAGACCGACCTTGGCCAGCCAGGCGCGGGCCTTGTGCTCGCGCTCGTCCTGGGCCACGCCGCGAAAACGCAAGCCCAGCTCGACGTTCTGCAGCGCGGTCTTCCAGGGCAGCAGGGCGTCCTGCTGGAACAGGTAGCCCACGCTCTCCTGCACACCGCGCACCGGCTTGCCATCGATGTGGATGGTGCCCGCCGACGGTGTCAGCAGGCCGGCGACCGCGTTGAGGATCGTGCTCTTGCCGCAGCCGGTCGGGCCAACGATGGCGAGAAACTCGCCGTCGGCGACCTGCACGTCGACATCGCGCACGGCGGTGAACTCGCCGAAGGACATGGTGATGTTGTCGATCGCCACGGTCGGGCGGCTCTGGATCGGCATCGGATCGACTTCCCGCAGTCGGGCAACACTGGCGACAGCCATGGAACCTCCTGGCGTTACTGGGCCGGATCCGCGAGAGCGCGGTCGACGAAGGCGTTGGTGTAGGTCTTTTCGAGATCGATGTCGGCATTGGCGACATCGGTGTTGAACTCGCGCAGCACCGTCAGCGGCGTCTGCAGATCCTCGGGATTGAAACGACCGTCGCGGGTGAAGATCGCACGCGCGGCCTCGACCGCCTTGGCGTAGATCTCGCGGTCGCCCGACACGTACTTGTCAGGCAGTGCGGCGACGATCTCTTCGGCCGAATGGTCGGCGATGAACGCCAGCGCCTTCTGCTGCGCGCGGACGATCTTCTCGGCCACCTCGGGGCGCTTGTCGAGGAACGCCTGGTCGGCATACATCACCGATGTGGGGTAGATGCCGCCGTAGACCGCGCGGGCGCCCGCGTCGCTGCGCGCGTCGAGGATGATCTTGCCCACGCCCCGTTCGGCGATCAGCGTCGCCGCCGGATCGTAGTTGACCAGCAGGTCCACCTTGCCCTGGTCGAGCGCGGCGACCGCGGCGGCGCCCGAGCCGACGCCGATGATCGAGATGTCGTCGACCGGGATGCCGTGCTGGGCCAGGAAGTGCCGGACGAAGAAGTCCGACGACGACCCGGGCGCAGTGATCCCCACGTTCATGCCGCGGATCGAAGCCGGATTGGCCGGATCGAACGTGCTGTCCGGACGGCCCGCCAGCACCAGCCCGGAGTTGCGCGACAGCAGCACGAAACCGACCACGTTCTTGTGCTTGGCCTGCATCTGGATCGTGTGGTCGTAGAAGCCCACCGCGACATCGGTGGACCCGGCGACCAGCGCCTGCAGGACCTTGGATCCGCCCTGGGCGAAGTTCTCGGTGCGTACGTCCAGCCCGACCTCATCGAAATAGCCATTGGCGTCGGCGATGAAGAACGGCAGGTTGTTGAGGTTGTAGGAGCCGACGCTGATGCGGACGGACTCGGTGCCCTCGCCGCCGCGGCCGGTACAGCCGGCCAGGCAGACGAGCGCCGCCGCGCATGCGGCGAGAATGAAACGCTTGTACATCGATCCCTCCCAGGATGGTGATGGTGCGGTCCGGGCGGCGCCCGGCAGGTTCAGGTCATGCAGCCGAACTCCATGGCGCAACAGCGTCCTTCCGCGGGTCCGCACTGGCGAACACGCGGCCTTCGAACAGGCGTCGTGCCGTCCTGACGACACTGGCGACGATCGGGGCATCCGTGCCGGGTCTGTGCAGCGCCACGTCCAGCCGGCCGCTGGGATGTTCGAGCGCAACGTCGGCGGGCAGCGCCAGCGGGCCGGCCATGCGTTGTGCCAGGGTGCCCGGCGTCACGCACGCCGTCGAGATCCCGACCGCGCCGGTGATCGCAAGCGCGCTGTGGCACTGGTGCGGCATGAAGTACCGCACCTGGAGCGTGCCCCCGGCGCGCGGCGGCAGCAGCAGGACCGGCTTGGGGATCACCCGGTCGGCGGCATCGGCGATGCCCATCCGGCGCCCCGCTTCGATCCGGATCCGCTCCAGGCGCGCCAGCATCGCGGTGTCGGCGTTGAGTGCGGACACGCTCTCCTCACCGGTCACGCCAAGCGCCGATCCGGCCAGCATCACCATCGGCATGGCGCAGTCGATGCAGCTCACCTCGACACCATCGATCCATTCGCTGGCCTCGCCGGTGGGCAGCAGTTTGCCAGTCCGCGCGCCGGCCGCATCGAGGAACGCCAGCGAGATCGGCGCCGCGGTGCCCGGTGCGCCGGCGATCGCGGTGTCGCCGCGGTAACTAACCCGGCCATGGGGCGTCTGCACCGTCGCCAGCACCACCTTGCCGGTGTTGACGTTGTGGATACGCACCAGCGTCTGGGGATCGGAGGCGGCGACCATGCCCGATTCGATCGCGAACGGACCGACCGCGGCCAGCATGTTGCCGCAGTTGGGCGTGGTGTCGACCACCATCTGGTCCGGCCGGACCTGCGCGAACAGGTAGTCGATGTCCGCATCGGCGCGACTGGCCGGGCCGACGATCGCGACCTTGCTGCTCAGCGCGTTGCCGCCGCCGATACCATCGATCTGCAGCGGATGCCCGGCGCCCATCAGGTCCAGCAGCAGCCGGTCGCGCTGGGCCGGATCGCCCGGCAGGTCGGAGGCCAGGAAGAACGGCCCCTTGGAGGTACCACCCCGCATCAGGACGCACGGCAGGCTGTAGAGATCGTTGGACATGGGTCGGCCAGATTGATATCTATATCGAATCAATAATTCGATTCGTTCCGATCTTGTCATGGGCCGAATTGATCTGTGAATTGCTTTCTTTTGGAAGATTGATCCGATATGAGCATCAATTGCGAAATCCTCGACCTGCGCGCCTTCCTGCTCGTGGCCGATACCCGCAGCTTCCATCGCGCCGCCGAGGCGCTCCACGTCTCGCAGCCGGCGCTGAGCCGGCGCATCCAGAAGCTCGAGCATGCCGTCGGCGCACCGCTGCTCGAGCGCACCACGCGCAGCGTGGCCCCGACCGCAGTCGGGCAGAACCTGCTGCCGCTGGTGCGCCGGATGATCGAAGAGTTCGACGGCTCGCTGTTCTCCTCGCGCGGCGTCGACGACGGCCGCGGCAGCCAGGTCACGATCGCCTGCCTGCCGACCGCCGCGTTCTACTTCCTGCCCAGCGTCATCGCCCGCTTCCACGAGGACCACCCCAACGTCCGCTTCCGGATCCTCGACATTCCCGCCACCGAGGGCCTGCAGGCGGTCGAGCGCGGCGAGGTCGAGTTCGGGGTGAACTTCATGGGCGCGTCCGACCCGGAACTGGAATTCGACGTGCTGGTCGAGGATCCCTTCGTACTCGCCTGCCGCCGCGACCATCCGCTGGCGAAGAAGCGCCGCGTGAGTTGGCACGATATCGCCCACCACCCGCTGATCACCGTGCATCGCACCAGCGGCAATCGCACGCTGCTCGATGGCGCGCTCGCGCGTGAGAACCTCAAGTTGAGCTGGTTCTACGAAGTGACCCACCTGTCCACCTCTCTGGGTTTGGTGGAAGCCGGTGTCGGGATCTCGGTCCTGCCACGAATGGCCACGCCGCAGGAGGAACACTCCATCCTGGTGACCCGCGAGATCGCGCCCCCCGTGGTGTCACGTACGATCGGTATCGTGCGGCGGCGCGGCGCGATGCTGTCGCCGGCGGCCGAACGGTTCCTGCAGATGCTCAAGAGCACCTGGCAGGACCCGGCCACGGCCCCGCGGCGATGACACGCCCGCCACGCCGTGCGGTCTAGACTGACCGGATCGACACGGTGACGTTCCATCAAAGGCACCGGCCCCGGCGCCGAACCGCACGTCAGCACGCCACGACCAGCCCGGCTGGGTCACCGCCAGCAACCGCGACAGGAGCCTTCCGCATGACCGATTCCTTTTCCACGCGCGCCGATCTCGACGTCGGCGGCCGGCGCTACGCCTATGCCAGCCTCCCGGCGCTGGCGGCGAAGTTCGACATTGCCCGCCTGCCCTATTCGATGAAGATCCTGCTCGAGAACCTGTTGCGCCACGAGGACGGCGAGACGGTGACCGCGCGGCATATCGAAGCGGTCGCGAACTGGCAGGCCAAGGCCGAGCCCGACACCGAGATCGCCTTCATGCCCGCGCGCGTGGTGCTGCAGGACTTCACCGGCGTGCCGTGCGTGGTCGACCTGGCGGCGATGCGCGATGCAGTCGTGCGTCTGGGCGGGCGCCCCGAACAGATCAACCCGCTGATCCCGTCCGAACTGGTCATCGACCACTCGGTGCAGGTCGACGTGTTCGGCCGGCCCGACGCGCTCGATCTCAATGGCAAGATCGAGTTCGAGCGCAACAAGGAGCGCTACGGGTTCCTGCGCTGGGGCCAGAAGGCGTTCGACAACTTCAAGGTCGTGCCGCCCAACACCGGCATCGTCCACCAGGTCAACCTCGAGCACCTGGCCCGCGTGGTCATGACCGCCGAGCGCGAGGACGGCACCCTGTGGGCCTACCCCGATACCGTGTTCGGCACCGACTCGCACACCACGATGATCAACGGCATCGGCGTGCTGGGCTGGGGCGTGGGCGGCATCGAGGCCGAGGCCGCGATGCTCGGCCAGCCCTCGTCGATGCTGATTCCGCAGGTCGTGGGCTTCAAGCTGACCGGCCGGCTGCCCGAGGGTGCGACCGCGACCGACCTGGTGTTGACCGTCACCCAGATGCTGCGCAAGCACGGCGTGGTCGGCAAGTTCGTCGAGTTCTTCGGCGACGGGCTGCAGCATCTGCCGCTGGCCGACCGCGCCACGATCGGCAACATGGCGCCCGAGTACGGCGCGACCTGCGGCATCTTCCCGATCGACGCCGAATCGCTGAGCTACCTGCGGCTGTCGGGCCGCAGCGAAGCGCAGATCGCCCTGGTCGAGGCCTACGCCAAGGCGCAGCAGCTCTGGCACGAGCCGGGCGCGCCCGAAGCCGAGTACAGCAGCGTGCTGACGCTGGACATGGGCGACGTGCGGCCGTCGCTCGCCGGCCCCAAGCGTCCGCAGGACCGTGTGCTGCTGGAGGATGTGCAGCAGAACTTCGCCGACAACGTCGGTGCGCTGACCGCGCGCCGCGATGCCGCCAACGACGCGCAGATCGACCGCTTCGAGAAGGAAGGCGGCGGCCAGCCACAGGCCGAGCGCCTGGCCGCCCGGCCGGTCTCGAAAATCACCCTCGACGACGGCGAGCACGAGCTCACCGACGGCTCGGTGGTCATCGCCGCGATCACCTCCTGCACCAACACCTCCAACCCGGCGGTGATGCTCGGTGCCGGCCTGCTCGCGCGCAATGCGGCGGCCAAGGGCCTGAAGGCGGCCCCGTGGGTCAAGACCTCGTTGGGCCCCGGCTCGCTGGTGGTCACCGACTACCTCGAAAAGGCCGGCTTGATGGACGACCTGCAGACGCTCGGCTTCTACGTCGTCGGCTACGGCTGCACGACCTGCATCGGCAACTCGGGCCCGCTGCCCGATGCGGTGTCCAAGGGTATCGCCGAGAACGACCTCGCAGTCGCGGCGGTGCTGTCGGGCAACCGCAACTTCGAGGGCCGCATTCACGGCGAGGTCAAGATGAACTACCTCGCCTCGCCGCCGCTGGTGGTCGCCTACGCAATCGCCGGCACCGTCGACATCGACCTGGCCCACGATCCGCTGGGCAAGGACCCGGACGGCAATCCGGTCTACCTGCGCGACATCTGGCCGTCGAACAAGGAGATCGGCGATTTCATCGCACGCACGATCGGTCCGGAGATGTTCGCCAAGAACTATGCCGACGTGTTCAAGGGCGACACCCGCTGGAACACCATCGAGTCGCCCGACGGCGAGCTCTATGCCTGGGACGAGGGCTCGACGTACATCAAGAACCCGCCCTACTTCGCGGGCATGACCATGGACGTGGGCAGCATCGACGACATCCACGGCGCGCGCGTGATGGGCCTGTTCGGCGACTCGATCACCACCGACCACATCTCGCCTGCCGGCAACATCAAGAAGGACTCGCCTGCCGGCCGCTTCCTGCAGTCGCGCGGCGTCCAGCCCGCGGACTTCAACAGCTACGGCTCACGCCGCGGCAATGACGACGTGATGGTCCGCGGCACCTTCGCCAACATCCGCATCAAGAACCTGTTCTTCGGTGGCGAGGAAGGCGGCAACACGCTGTACTTCGGCAAGGGCGAGCCGGAGAAGCTGGCGATCTACGACGCGGCGATGAAGTACCGCGCCGACGGCGTCCCGCTGGTGGTGTTCGCCGGCAAGGAGTACGGCACCGGTTCGTCGCGCGACTGGGCGGCCAAGGGCACCAACCTGCTCGGCGTCAAGGCGGTGATCGCCGAAAGCTTCGAGCGCATCCACCGCTCCAACCTCGTCGGCATGGGCGTGCTGCCGTGCCGGTTCCAGGACGGCGAGAATGCGCAGACGCTGGGACTGGACGGCACCGAGACGATCGACATCACCGGCCTCGACGATGGCCGCGCCAAGCGCGCCCAGGTGGTGGCGACCAAGGCCGACGGGCGCGAGGTCCGTTTCCAGGTCCACGTGCTGCTGCTGACCCCGAAGGAAGTGGAGTACTTCCGCCACGGTGGCCTGCTGCACTACGTGCTGCGCCAACTCGCCGCGAAGAAGGCCGCCTGAGTCCGGCCCCGGCCCAAGCCCCGCCCGCCGCAACGCGGCGGGCGTTGCGCGTGCGCCTGCGCGGCGCAGCTGCCGCGCCGCGCCTTGCCTCCCCCAGAAAGCCTGTGCTCCAATCGAACGCGATTGCGCAGGTACGCTCACCGCTTCGAGTGACGGCCTTCATCAGGGAGAAGACCGAATGACCGACCAACGCCCGTGGCTGGCGAACTACCCTGCGGGCATCCCCGCCGAAATCGATCCCAACGAGTACCCCTCCGTTCCGGCGGTCCTCGACGAGGCGATCGCGAAGTACCGCGACAAGCCTGCGTTCTCCAACATGGGCAAGACGCTCACCTACGGCGAACTCGACACCTACAGTCAGCAGTTCGCGGCCTACCTGCTGGGCGAGCTCAAGCTCAAGAAGGGCGACCGTGTCGCGGTCATGATGCCCAACTGCCTGCAGTACCCGATCGCCATCTTCGGCATTCTGCGCGCCGGGCTGACGGTGGTGAATACCAATCCGATGTACACCGCCCGCGAGCTGCGCCACCAGTTGGTCGACTCCGGCGCCGCGGCGATCCTGGTCATGGACAACTTCGGCAAGACGGTCCAGGACGTCATCGCCGATACCCGCATCCAGCAGGTCGTGACCACGGGCCTGGGCGACCTGCTCGGCTTTCCGAAGGGTGCGATCGTCAATCTGGTGGTCAAGCACGTCAAGAAGATGGTGCCCGACTACACCATCCACGGCGCGATCCGCTTCCGCGAGGCCCTCGCCCGCGGCCGCAAGCACACGCTGCCCGAAGTCGCGATCGCGCACGAGGACATCGCGTTTCTGCAGTACACCGGCGGCACGACCGGCGTGGCCAAGGGGGCGATGCTCACCCATCGCAACATGGTCGCCAACATGCAGCAGGCGGCGGCCTGGCTGGGCACCGACGCCAAGCGCGGCGAGGAACTGATCGTCACCGCGTTGCCGCTCTATCACATCTTCGCACTGACCGCGAACTGCCTGGTGTTCATGGAGTTCGGCGGCCACAACCACCTGATCACCAATCCGCGCGACATGCCCGGCTTCGTCAAGGAGCTCAAGGGCATCCGCATGACCGCCATCACCGGCGTCAATACGCTGTTCAACGGCCTGCTCAACACCCCCGGTTTCGACCAGGTCGACTTCTCGCGGCTGCACCTGAGCCTGGGCGGCGGCATGGCCGTCCAGCGCGCGGTGGCCGAGCGCTGGAAGGCCGTGACCGGGACCACGCTGGTGGAAGCCTACGGCCTGACCGAGACCTCGCCGGCAGCCTGTATCAACCCGATGACGCTGGCCGACTACAACGGCTCGATCGGCCTGCCGGTGCCCTCCACCGAGGCCTGCATCAAGGACGAGAACGGCGCGCAGTTGCCGGTCGACGAGGTCGGTGAGCTGTGCATCCGCGGTCCCCAGGTGATGAAAGGCTACTGGCAACGCCCGGACGACACCACCGAGGCCATCGATGGCGAAGGCTGGTTGCACACCGGCGACATGGCGCGGATGGATGCCGGCGGCTACTTCTACATCGTCGACCGCAAGAAGGACATGATTCTGGTCTCGGGGTTCAACGTCTATCCCAACGAGATCGAGGACGTGATCGCGATGATGCCGGGCGTGCTCGAGGTCGCGGCGATCGGTGTGCCCGACGAGCGCTCGGGCGAGGTGGTCAAGGTCGTCATCGTGCGCAAGGACCCCAGCCTCACCGCCGACCAGGTCAAGGCCCACGCCCGCGAGCACCTGACCGGCTACAAGCACCCGCGGATCGTCGAATTCCGCAACGAGCTGCCGAAGACCAACGTGGGCAAGATCCTGCGCCGCGAACTGCGCGAAGCTGCCCCCGAGGCGTGACCGCGATCACACTTTCGACACGATATTCGTCGCAAAGTGTCTGCAAGCCATTGAAGCCATTGCCCTGACGGCCCGATGCGCGCATAGAGCGCGGATCGGGCGATTCAGCATCCACGCGGGTCTGCGCCGGCGCCCGACGGTTCGGACCCCGTTTCAGGGGATTTTTCAATGCAAACCATCGAGTCCATTCGTCGCGAAGGCGCTGCTGCGCCGTCCTTCCTCCGCCAGCACCACGACGCCTCCAACGACGCGCACTGGTGCTTCATGCATGCGCAGCCGGCCAGTCCCCAGCCTGACTACCGGCCCTGCTTCTCGCTCGGCCTGCTGCGCGAACTGCGGCTGTTCGCCCAGGCGAGCATCGAGCAGATCTCCGAGCGCGCCAGGCTCGCCCCGGCGCACCTGTCGCACATCGTTGTGGCCTCCGATGCCCCCGTGTACAACCTCGGCGGCGACCTGCAGTTGTTCGTCGAACTGATCCGACAGCGCGACCGCGCGGCGCTGACCCGCTACGCCCGCCAGTGCGTGGACAATATCCACCTGCTGCAGACCCGGTTGCATCCCAACGCCCACACCATCGCGCTCGTCCAGGGCGATGCGCTGGGCGGCGGCCTGGAGCTCGCCCTGGCCTGCCGCACCATCGTCGCCGAGCGCGGCGTTCAGATGGGCTTTCCGGAGGTGTTGTTCGGCCTGTTCCCGGGCATGGGCGCCTACTCGCTGCTGGTCCAGCGGGTGAGCCCGCAGGTCGCCGAGGCGATGATGCTCGGCGGCACCATGTACAGCAGCGAGGACCTGCACCGGCTCGGCCTGGTCGATGTGCTGGTCGAGCCTGGGGAAGGCGTGCATGCGGTCCACGAGCAGATCCGCAAGCAGCGACGGATCGCCACTGCGCGGCTGGCGTTGCACCGCGTCCGCGACGGCGCCCATCCGATCCCGCTCGCCGAACTGGTCCGCATCACCGACATCTGGGTCGATACCGCTCTGCAACTCGAGGTGCGGCACCTGCGGACGATGGAGCGCCTGGTCCGCGCGCAGCAACGCCTGCAGCCCGCTTCGGCCGAGGTCGAACGCACCGCCGTCGGCGGCTGAGCGCCTCCGCCCCCCGGGTCAGACGGCGTCTGACCCGGGCAGGTCGGCCCGCGGCAGGTCGCCGCGCACCCGCAGCGCCTCCAGCGCCTGGTCGAGCGCCCGGTCCAGCCCTTGTAGCAGCAGCCGCCATTCGATGGCCAGACGGTCGGACGGCATCCGCATGCCGCGCGCCGCCTGCGCCTCGAGCTCGGCGGCGCCGAGGTTGGCGGCCGTGCCCTTGAGCGCATGGCACAGGTCGCGGACCTCGTCCCATCGCCCCGCATTCGATGCGTCCGCCAGGTCGACCAGGCATTTGCGCGCGTCGCGCGCGCATTCGGACACGAAGCGCCGAATGAATGCCTCGTCGAACCCCATCTCCCGCATCTCGTCGATGACCGGCGTCGACAACCGATCCACCCGCGGCCGCAGGTCGGACGTGCGTCGTCCCGCCTCCACGCCCGGCGCGATCTCGGCCAGCGTTTCGAGCAGCCGCTCGATGACCACCGGCTTGGTGAGGTAGGCGAACGCGCCCGCGCGTCGACAGTTCTCCTGCGCCTCGGCGGTGGCATCGGCGGTCAGCACGATGAACGGTGTGCGCCGGCCGCTGCCCGCCTCGATGACGCGGGTCTGCCGGAGGATATCCAGGCCATCAGCACCGGGCATGTGCAGATCGGTGATCACCGCGTCGAAACGCTCGCGCTCGAGCGCATCGAGCACCGCTTCGCCATCGTCCACCAGCAGCGGGCGATGGCCCGCGCGCTCGAGCAGGCGGCGCAGCACCATCAGATTGGCCGACTGGTCGTCGGCGACCAGCACACGCAGCGGCGCGACCCGGGCCCGATGGCGCACGAAAGGATCGGCGAACGCGATCACGTTGCCGTCGCCCACCCTGCGCGACGGCGCTTGGCCGGCGACGCGGCCGAACGGCAGCTCCACCCAGAAATGCGAGCCCTGCCCCGGCTGGCTTTCGGCCTGGATGCTGCCGTCCATCTGCTCGGCGAGGCCCTTGGCGATCGTGGTCCCCAGGCCCGTGCCCCCGTAGCGTCGCCCGAGCCCGGAATCGACCTGCTCGAAGGCATCGAAGATGCGGATCAGCGCATCGGGCGCGATGCCGATGCCGGTGTCGCGGACCGAGAACCGGACCCGCACCCGCTCCGGACCGGCCTCGACCATGGAGATCGCGAGTGTGACCTCGCCGCGCTCGGTGAACTTGATCGCGTTCGACAGCAGATTGACCAGGATCTGCCGCAGGCGGTTACTGTCGCCATGCAGCGTGGCCGGCACGTCGACGGCGATCGACGAGGTCAGCGCCAGCCCCTTGGACTGCGCGCTCGGCCCCAGCATAACCTCGATGCCGTGCACCAGGTCGGAGAGCGCGAACGCGGCGTCGTTGCGCTGGAACTTGCCGGCTTCGATCTTGAACAGGTCCAGCACGTCGTCGACCAGCGCCTGCAAGGCCTTGGCCGAAGTCTGGATGACCAGCGCGCTCTCGCGCTGCTCCTCGCTCAGCGGGGTCGTGACCAGCAGTTCCGACATGCCCACGATGCCGTTGAGCGGCGTGCGGAACTCGTGGCTCATGTTGGCCAGGAACCGGCTCTTGGCTTCGCTCGCGGCCCGCGCGGCGGCCGTGGCGTCGGTGAGCGCGCGCAGCAGCGAGCTCAGATAGAGCGGTACGGCGACCAGCCCGGCGAGCAGGCCCAGCGCCAACGGCAGGTTGTGCTGGTACCAGTACGGGGTGGACGCGATCGCGATCGCGAACGTGGTCACCGCAAAGCCGATCGCTGCGTACAGGTAACGCGGCCCGAATCGCAGGCCGTTGCCGACCGTGACCCACATGATCACCACGTACAGCCAGGCCAGCAGGTCGCCGAGCAGGTACAGGCCCACCCCCATCAGGCTGTAGTCGGCCAGCATGCCGAGCACCCGGCGCGGGTGCGAGACACCGGGGCGCCACAGCAGCCAACCGGCGATGCCCAACGCGACCGCGACCTCGACCGCCAGGTAGGCCTCCGACAGGCGCAGCTCGCGCTCGACATCGGCATGGCGACCCACCACCAGCTGCAGGTAGGCATAGATCACGCAGAGCATGACCAAGCGCACGGCCGCCTGGCCATGCTCGCTGTCGGGCCGCCCTGCCAGGCGGCTGCCGATCCAGCGGACGACGCGCCTCACGTCATTGCAGCCGGGTGGCGGTCCGGTCCAGGCGTGCGCAGATCTCCTCCAGCCGCGCCCGGTTCGACAGCAGCGCCTCCACGCAGCGCGGATCGAACGCGCGTCCACTGTTGTGCCCGATGTACTCGAGCGCCTCGTCCATCGACCAGGCGCGCTTGTACGGGCGACGCGACACCAGCGCGTCGAACACATCGGCCACCGCGACGATCCGCGCCTCCAGCGGGATCTGCTCGCCCGACAGCCCATCCGGGTAGCCGCTGCCGTCGAAACGCTCCTGATGGCGCAACGCGATGGTCGCGCTGAGCTGGACGAACCGGTTGTGGCTGTCGCTCAGCAGCTCGTAACCGATGCGCGGATGCTGGCGCATCACCTCCAGTTCGGCCTCGTCCAGCGGCCCGGGCTTCATCAAGATCGCATCGGGCATCGCGATCTTGCCGATATCGTGCAGCGGCGCGGCCAGTTCGATCATCCGCACCTCGTCCTCGAACAGCCCCATCGCCTCGGCGACCATGCCGGCGACCGCGGCCACGCGCTCGAGATTGGCGCTGGTGCTGGCATCGCGATAGGCGATCGCGCGCGCCAGCCGGGTCAGCGTCTCGCGCTCGCGCTCCTCGACCTCGTGCATGCTGCGCAGCAGGCGCTGCTCAAGCGACAAGGCCCGCTGCTTGACCGACTCGGCCTGCTGGCGCAACTGCAGCAGGTTGCGGCAGCGGGCGCGCAGTTCGCGCGGGCGCACCGGCTTGACCAGGAAATCGATGACGCCGGCATCGAGCGCCGCCTGGCGGATCGGCTCGTCACCGACCACGGTGACCAGCACGACCGGCACATCCCGGTGCGGGGGCAGCTTGCGGAAGCGGCGGGCGAACTCCAGCCCGTCCATGCCCGGCATCCGGTAGTCGAGCAGCAGCAGATCGGCGCGGTGGCTGTCGCACCAGCCCAGCGCCTGCTCCGGATCCTCGAAGTCGAAGACATCGAGCTCCGGGCTGATGTCCTCGAGGATATGCCGCAACATGGTTCGCGCGGACGTCTGGTCGTCGACGATCACGATGTTCAACGCAGGCCCCTTCTGGCGGTGCGCAGATACCGGTGGCATCGCGCTTGAGCGATCTTAGCGCGCCCTGCCAGGAACGGGGGGAATCCTATTCAGCGACGCATCGAGGCGCCGCCGGCGGAGGCATCCGGGCCGGCCTCAGGCCTCGGTCTGCGGGCGCATGTACGGGAACAACAGCACGTCCCGGATCGACGACGACCCGGTCAACAGCATGACCAGCCGGTCGATGCCGATCCCCAGGCCGCCGGTCGGCGGCAGGCCGACCTCGAGCGCGCGGATGTAGTCGGCATCAAAGTGCATCGCCTCGTCGTCGCCGCCCTCGCGGGCATCGACCTGGGCCCGGAAGCGCGCGGCCTGGTCCTCGGGATCGTTCAGCTCGGAAAAGCCGTTGGCGATCTCCTTGCCGCCGATGAACAGCTCGAAGCGGTCGGTGATGCCGGCTTCGGTGTCCGATTCGCGCGCCAGCGGCGAGACCTCGACCGGGTAATGGGTGATGAAGGTCGGCTGGATCAGGCCGGTCTCGACGGTCTTTTCGAAGATCTCCAGCAGCAGCTTGCCCCAGCCATAGCCCGGCTTGACGTGCACGCCCAGGCGCACGCAATGCGCGGCCAGCGCCTCGCGGTCGCGGCAGTCGGCAACACTGATCTGCGGATTGAGTTCGCGCACCGCCTCCTCGAGCTTCCAGCGGCGGAAGGCCGGGCCGACGTCGATCGCATGACCGTCCCATTCCAGCGCGGTCGTGCCGACCGCCTGCACTGCCACGTCGCGGATCAACGCCTCGGTCAGATCCATGACCTCCTCGTAGGCGACATAGGCCTCGTAGAGCTCGAGCATCGTGAACTCGGGGTTGTGCCGCGTGGACACGCCCTCGTTGCGGAAGTTGCGGTTGATCTCGTAGACGCGCTCGAATCCGCCCACGACCAGGCGCTTGAGGTAGAGCTCGGGCGCCACGCGCAGGTAGAGGTCCAGGTCCAGCGCATTGTGATGCGTCGTGAACGGCTTGGCCGCCGCGCCGCCGGCCAGGTAATGCATCATCGGCGTCTCGACCTCGAGAAAGTCGCGCGCATCGAGCCACTGGCGGATCGCCGCGACGATGCGCGAACGCTTGACGAACACCGCGCGCGCCTCGGGCGAGACGATCAGATCGACGTAGCGCTGGCGATAGCGCTGCTCGACATCCGACAATCCGTGCCACTTGTCGGGCAACGGCCGCAGCGACTTGGTCAGCAGGCGCAAGCTGTCGGCCTTGATCGACAGCTCGCCGGTCTTGGTGCGCATCAGCGTGCCTTCGGCCGCGACGATGTCGCCCACGTCCCAGCCCTTGAACGCGTCATAGCGCTCGCCCAGCGTCGTCGATTGCAGGAACAGCTGGATCCGGCCGCTCACGTCCTGGATCTGCGCGAACGCGGCCTTGCCCATGACCCGCTTGGCCATCAGGCGGCCGGCCACCGCGACCGGTGCGCCTTCGGCGTCCAGTGCCTCGCCCGTCCACCGCTCGGCATCGGCATACCGCGCCTGCAGCGCGCCGGCCTCATCGCGGCGGCGGAAGTCATTGGGAAACGCCACGCCCTGCCCGCGCAGCGCGGCCAGTTTGCCGCGACGCTCGGCGATCAGGGCGTTGTCGTCGGCGGGCTGGGGGCTGTCGGGCTGCTGGCTCATGAGGGTCTCGGAAAATCAGATGTAGGCCGCGGGTCAGCGCGGCAGGAACGGATCAGGACAGGACGGCGCCCGGCGGGGTGGGGTCATGTCCGCAGACGCGGGACGCTCTGCACGTGGACCGCCTGGACGCGGCGTCGGCGCCTCGCTGCGCCGGGCACACGCCCGCGTTGCAGCGCACCTGCGGCCGGACCGGCGGTGATCGGCGCCGATCCGCAGCAGGCCAAAGCACTCAGTTGGCATCCACGCGCTTGGCCCCCGCCTCCAGGCCGGACTTGAGCGCCGCCTCGACGAACTCGTCCAGGTCGCCATCGAGCACCTTCTGGGTGTCGCTGCGCTCCACGCCCGTGCGCAGATCCTTGATGCGGCTCTGATCGAGCACGTAGTTGCGGATCTGGCTGCCCCAGCCGATGTCGGACTTGGTCGCTTCCAGCGCATCCTTCTCGGCGTTGCGCTTCTGCAGCTCCAGCTCGTAGAGCTTGGCGGCGAGCATCTTCATCGCGCGGTCACGGTTGGCGTGCTGACTGCGTTCGGTCTGGCAAGCGACGACGGTATTGGTCGGCACGTGGGTGATGCGCACCGCCGACTCGGTCTTGTTGACGTGCTGGCCGCCGGCACCGGACGAACGGTAGACATCCGTCCGCAGGTCAGCCGGGTTGATCTCGATGTCGATCTTGTCGTCGACCTCCGGGGACACGAACACCGAGGTGAACGAGGTGTGCCGGCGGTTGTCGGAGTCGAACGGCGATTTGCGCACCAGCCGGTGCACGCCGATCTCGGTCTTGAGCCAGCCGTAGGCGAAGTCGCCCTCGACCCGGAACGTCGCCGACTTGATGCCCGCCACTTCGCCGCCCGAGACTTCCATCAGCTCGGCTTTCCAGCCGCGGCTCTCGGCCCAGCGCAGGTACATGCGCAGCAGCATCTCGGCCCAGTCCTGGGCTTCGGTGCCGCCGGCACCTGCCTGGATGTCGACGAACGCGGCGGCCGAGTCCATCTCGCCGGAGAACATGCGCTGGAACTCCAGCTTGTCGACCTGGCCGGCGTACCCTTCGATATCGGCGACGACCGCCTGCGCGGTGTCCTCGTCGTTCTCCGACTCGGCCAGTTCCAGCAATTCGGCCGCCCCGTCCAGGCCCTCGGTCAGGTCACGGATGCCGTTGACGGTCTTGTCGAGCATGGCGCGCTCGCGGCCCAGGGCCTGCGCGCGCTCGGGATCGTTCCAGACACTCGGGTCTTCGAGCTCGCGCTCGACTTCTTCTAGACGCTCGCGGCGGGCGTCGTAGTCAAAGATACCCCCTCAGCGCATCCAGCCGACCGCGAAGGTCGGCGATGCGCTGGCGAACAGGATTGAGTTCGATCATGGTGCGGTGGGACTCGCGTAAAGAGCCGGGGATTCTAGCAAGCCGCGCACCCGGCAGTCCCGGCCGGCGCACTGCGCCGGCCGGGATGTCGCCTCAACGGCGCTCGAGCAGGATGCGATACGGACCACCGGCGTCGCCATCGATCGCCGAGGCCTCGACCACGTAGCGGCCGGGCTGGAGCCGCTGGACGATCCGGGCATCGAGCCCACCGGCACCGTCGTCGTCGCTCGCCACCTCGTTGCCGTCCTTGGTCAGCGACAGGTAGCTGTCGATCTGGCTGGAACGCATCTCGATCGCGTAGTCGCCGGCGCTGCGGACCTCGAACGACCAGCGGTCGGTCATGCCGGGCAGCAGCGCGGTCTCGGCCGGGCGGCCGATCGTCAGCGTGCCACCGCCAGCCCCCTCAGGCACCGCGGTCGCGGTGAGCGACAGGGTGTAGGGGCCTGCGCCAGGCGTCGCGCTGTCGGCCTGGAGCGTGTAGGTACCGGCTTCGAGCAGCATGCCGATGCGCGCATTGAGGCGCTCGCCACCGTCGTCGTCTTCCTTTTGCACGCCCTGGCCGGACAGCCGCATCAGCGGGTCGATCTCGTCGCTGCGCATGTCCAGACGGACCACCCGACGCTCGGGCAGCGTGAAGCGGTAGGTGTGCGGGCGACCGGCGTACAGCCCCGTGACCGTCGACCCGACCGCAAGCTCACCGCCTTCGCGCAGGTCCCCGGTCTCGAAGGTCGAGGCGGTGACGCTGATGCGGTAGGCGCCGCTGGCGCCGTCGCTGCCGTACCGCTTGGCGGTCAGGCGATAGCGACCCGGCGCCAGGCGCAGCGTCAGACGCGCATTGCTGCCCTCGCCGCCGTCGTCGTTGGTGACCGAGACGCCTGGCCCATCCAGCGCCAGGACCGCATCGAAGTCGTCGGACATCATGTCGATCGTGTAGATCCCGTCGCGGTCGATCTGCAGCGGCAACTCGCGCTCGCCATCGGTCCAGTCGCCGATGGTCGCACCGACGCGAAGCGCCTGGCCGTTGTAGGTATCCACACGCGAGGAGATCAGCGTGTAGGGGCCATACGACGAGGCATCGGTGCCGCTGACGGCGATGGTGTAACGGCCCGCACGCCGGGCGCGGATCGTCAGCGACGAGGTCTCGCCACGGTCGTTCGACGACGCGATCAGCTCGTTGTCCAGGAAGGCCGCCAGCCGCGCGCGCAGCGCACCGGTGACCTTGAACGTCGCGACCTCGCCCTCGCGCAGGTCCACGCGGTAGAGCTGGCTACGCGAGCCATCCTGGTGGTTGAGACTGGAGCGGCTGGTGATCTCGCCGCGCACTTCGCCGCCGATCGACAGCGGCGCGGGGTCGTTGGCCTGGGCCTGCACCCAGGCGGGCGCGATAGCGAGCGCGATCGCCAGCGAAAGCGTATGGACGGTTTTCAAGCGAATCTCCCTTCGACAATAGAGGCGTCCTGCGCAATCGCGGACGCGGCGGCGCATTCTCGCACCCGTTCAGGGAAAAAGGGATCACGGATCCGCCTGGGGCGGAAGGCGGCCAATTCCACGCAGCCGATGGACGCTCGACTGTGAAGATGGGGCCATCCAGCCCCTCGTCAAACCAAAACCGGGATCCAAAACCGGGGTCAGAGTGCAAATTAGTCCCGCGAAATTGCACTCTGACCCCGGTTTTTGGGGGCTTGAGGCGACAGGCCTGCTCCGACGTGCGCAGGTCACGTCCGCCGCCGATGCCGTCTCCTCAGCCCGCGATCGGCTCCCGGTGCTCGACCAGCAACTGCACCGCATCGCCGCCGCGGTAGTCATCGGGCGCGAGCCGGTAGACGATGCGCTCGCGCGGCGCCGGTGCGAACTCGCGCCAGGCGCCGAAATGGATCGCATCGACGGTGGCCGGGCGGCCATCGAGCCGCAGGCTGAGCTTGAGGTGCCGCCCTCCGACCACCCGCCAGTCCACAACCGCGAACTCGCCGTCGAACAACGGCTCGGGGAAGCCCTGCCCCCAGGGGCCGGCGTCGCGCAGGTGCGCGGCGTGCACGATGTCGAATTCGCCGGGCCCGAGCGCACCGTCGGTGACGATCTCCGCCCGCAGCAGCGCCGGATCGAGCATCCCCGCGACCGCCTGCCCGAAGGCGCGCTCGAACGCCGGCAACGCCTCCAGCCGCAGGCTCAGGCCCGCCGCCATCGCATGGCCGCCGAAGCGCTCGATCAGCCCGGGGTGCGCCACATCGACCGCAGCCAGCACGTCGCGGATATGCAGGCCCCGGATCGAACGCGCCGAGCCGCGCAACTGGTCGCTGCCCGGCTCGGCCGGCGCAAACGCGATCACCGGCCGGTGCAGCGCATCCTTCATCTTCGAGGCCACCAGGCCGACGACGCCCGGATGCCACTGCGGATCGTGCAGGCAGACCCCGATCGTCGCGGGATCGACCGGTGGCCGGCTGGCGACCGCGGCCTCGGCATCATCGAGCATCGACTGCTGCACCGCGCGGCGCTCGGCGTTGATCGCGTGCAGCGTCGCCGCCAGCGTGTGCGCCTGGGCCGCGTCGTCGGTGAGCAGGCATTCGATGCCGATCGCCATGTCCTCCAGGCGCCCGGCGGCATTGATCCGCGGCGCGACGCCGAAGCCGATGTCGCCGGTGGTCAGGCGCGCCGCCTGCCGCCCCGACACGTCGATCAAGGCCTGCAGGCCGGGGCAGCCCTGGCCGTTGCGCAGCCGGCGCAACCCGGCTGCGACCAGCGCCCGGTTGTTGACGTCCAACGGCACGAGATCGGCGACCGTGCCCACCGCGACCAGATCGAGCAGGCTCGACAGGTCCGGCGCCGCACCTGCGAAGGCGCCAACCTCGCGCAGGCGCCGACGCAGCGCCAGCAGCACATAGAAGATCACCCCGACGCCGGCCAGTGCCTTGCTCTGGAACCGGTCGCCGGGCAGGTTCGGATTGACGATCGCATCGGCCGGCGGCAGCGCCTCGCCCGGCAGATGATGATCGGTCACCAGCACCTGCCAGCCGCGTGCTTTCGCTGCCGCGACGCCGGCGTGGCAGGCGATGCCATGGTCGACGGTCACCAGCAGCGCCGGCGCCAGTGGCGCCAGTGCATCGACCAGCCCGGGCGACAGCCCGTAGCCGTGGACGATGCGGTTGGGCACAGCATGCACGACATCACGCGCACCGAGCATGCGCAGCCCGCGCACCGCGACCGCACACGCCGTCGCACCGTCGCAATCGAAATCGCCAACGACCAGGATCCGCCTGCCCTGCGCGATCGCATCGGCGAGCAGCGCCGCCGCCGCATCGATGTTCGACAGCGCGTCGGGCGGCAGCAGCCCGGCCAGACGCGGCTGCGCGGCCTGCAGGTCGTGCGCGCCGCGCGCCGCGTAGATGCGCCGCAGCAGCGCCGGCACCGTCTCCGGCCAGTCGCCGCCAGGCGCGCTGTCGCGACGGCGGATCGTCGGTGGCGGACGCGTCATCGCTGCGCCGCCGTGGCCGGCCCATGGGGACGGCGCCAGACGCGCAGGCGGTGCCAGCGGCGCAAGGTCAATACCAAGCCGTCCTCGTGGTCGAGGACCAGCGTGTCCAGCCGGCCACCGGCCAGCGCCGCGAGTGCCGGCCGCAGCCAGTCGGCCTGCAACTGGCGCAGGTCCCGCAGCCCGCCCAGGTCGATCAGCAAGGCCTCGCGCAGCGCGGGCCACGCGGACGGCAGTGGGTCGACCTCGGTCGCGATCGCCGCGAGCGCGCACAGCGTCGCATCGTCGGTGAGCACGCGGGCCTGTGCGCTGCGGGCGACTGCGGCGCCGTCAGGCAGCGGGCCACCGCCCCAGAACCACAGCGCATTGACCGGCGGTCGCCCGGCCGCCGCACGCGCGGCATTCCAGGGATGGGTGTGCAGAAGGATCTGGGCCTCGTTCGCCAACGCCCGCCAGCGCCGCCCCTGGGCGCCGCCGTCGTCATGATCTGCCAGATCGGTGCCCAGCGCCTCGGACGGATCGACGGACACCGGCAGCGCAGTCTCCCGGGGCAGCCGCAGATACCAGCGCGACGGTGCGGGTGCGTCGAGCGCGAAGCCAGCATCGGCGAATATCGGCTGCAGTGCCGGCAGCAGCGCGTCGACATCGGCCTGCACCAGCCCCAGCGTATCGCCGTGGCCCATCAGGCGCACACCGTTGATGTCGGGCTGCAGCCAGGCCGGGTCAGCGCGCAGCCAGGCATTGTCCGGCGCCCCCGCATCGCCGACGTCGACCTGGCGCGACAGCGCCGCCAGCGGCCAGCCGCCCCCGGGAAGATCGACGTGCCGCGCAAGCTGCGGCCGCCGGCCCGGCGCGGCCGTGCTGCGATCGGCACGGCCCAGCGCACGCACGATGTCCGGCTGCCAGCGCTGCGCGCCGAAACGCGCAGCGGCGGGCAGCAGGAACGTCGCCGAGGTCATCGGGTCAGCCGAGATACTCGACGCTGACGATGTCGTAATCGCGGGTACCGCCAGGCGCGTCGATACTGATGCTGTCGCCTTCGTGCTTGCCGATCAACGCACGTGCGACCGGCGATGAAATCGCGATCAGGCCCTGCTTGATGTCGGCTTCGAGGTCGCCGACGATCTGATAGCGCTTCTCTTCGTCGGTCTGCGCATCGGCGATCACCACCGTCGCGCCGAACACCACCTTGTCGCCGGCATTGAGCTTGGCGACATCGATGACATCGGCATGCGACAGCTCGCTCTCGAGCTGCTTGATCCGGCCCTCGATGAAGCTCTGCTGCTCGCGCGCGGCGTGATACTCGGCGTTCTCCTTCAGGTCGCCGTGCGCGCGCGCCTCGGCGATCGCATCGATGACCGCCGGCCGCTTGACCGACTTCAGCTCCTCGAGTTCCTCGCGCAGGCGCTGCGCGCCGCGCGTGGTCATGGGTGCCCTCATGGCGTCCCTCCTGTGCTTGGGTTGGATGGCGACGCGCCGCCGTCGAGCCGCGCGTGCAGGTCCTGCAGGGCCCACACCGGGCCGCTGCCGCGATAGTCCAGCGAGTGCAGCAGTGCGCGGGCGCCGGCCACCGTGGTCGAGTACGTGACCCGGTGCTGCAGCGCCTCGCGACGGATCGAGAACGAGTCGGAGATCGCCTGCTTGCCTTCGGTGGTGTTGACGATGTACGCGATCTCGCCGTTCTTGATCAGATCGACGATGTGCGGGCGGCCCTCGACCACTTTGTTGACCTGCTCGCAGGCGATGTCGTGCTCGCGCAGCCACTTGGCGGTGCCGGCGGTGGCGACGATCGCATAGCCCTTGGCCGCCAGATCACGGGCGACCGGCAGTACGCGCTTCTTGTCCGGGTCTCGCACCGAGACGAAGACCTTGCCGCTGGTGGGCGGGGTGCGGATGCTGGCCGCCTCCTGCGCGCGCGCGAACGCCGCGCCGAAGCTCTCGCCCACGCCCATGACCTCGCCGGTCGAGCGCATCTCCGGTCCGAGGATCGGGTCGACGTTCTGGAACTTGGCGAACGGGAAGATCGCTTCCTTGACCGAGTAGTACGACGGCACGATCTCGGTCGTGGCCCCCTGCTCGGCCAATGTCTTGCCGGCCATGCAGCGCGCCGAGATCTTGGCCAGCGGCAGCCCGATCGCCTTGGACACGAACGGCACCGTGCGCGAGGCGCGCGGATTGACCTCAAGCAGGAAGATCGTCTCCACGCCCGCATCGTCGGTCTGCACCGCGAACTGGGTGTTCATCAGGCCGACGACCTTCAGCTTGCGGGCCAGCGCCGCGACCTGCTCGCGCAGGCGCGCCTGCACGTCGCTCGACAGCGAGTACGGCGGCAGTGAACACGACGAGTCGCCCGAGTGCACGCCAGCTTCCTCGATGTGCTCCATGACGCCGCCGATCAGCACATTGCCTTCACGATCGGCGATCACATCGATGTCGACCTCGACCGCATTGTCGAGGAAGCGGTCGAGCAGCACCGGCGAATCGTTCGAGACCTTGACCGCGTCGCGCATGTAGCGCGCCAGGTCGGCATCGGCGTGCACGACCTCCATCGCCCGGCCGCCGAGCACGTAGCTCGGCCGCACGACCAGCGGGTAGCCGATCTCGCGCGCCAGCACCAGCGCCTCCTCGGGATTGCGCGCGGTGCGGTTGGGCGGCTGCTTGAGGCCGAGCTCGTCGACCAGCTTCTGGAACCGCTCGCGGTCCTCGGCCAGGTCGATCGAGTCGGGCGAGGTGCCGATGATCGGCACGCCATTGGCCTCGAGCGCGCGCGCCAGCTTGAGCGGCGTCTGCCCACCGTACTGCACGATCACGCCCTTGGGCTTCTCGATCTCGACGATCTCCAGCACGTCCTCGAGCGTCAGCGGCTCGAAGTACAGACGATCGGAGGTGTCGTAGTCGGTGGAAACGGTCTCGGGATTGCAGTTGACCATGATCGTCTCATAGCCGTCCTCGCGCAGTGCGAGGGCGGCATGGACGCAGCAATAGTCGAACTCGATGCCCTGCCCGATCCGGTTCGGCCCGCCGCCGAGCACGATGATCTTCTCGCGGCCGCTGGGATTGGCCTCGCACTCGTCCTCGTAGGTGGAGTACAGATAGGCGGTGTCGGTCGCGAACTCGGCCGCGCACGAGTCGACGCGCTTGTAGACCGGGCGCACGCCGAACGCGCGACGCAGCGCGCGCACGGCCTGCTCGTCGGTGCCCAGCAACTGCGCCAGGCGCGCATCGGAAAAGCCCATGCGCTTGAGCGCGCGCAGCCGACGCTGGTCGAGCGCGTCGATGCCGTTCGCCGCGACCTCGCGTTCGGTTGCGATGATCTCCTCGATCTGGTCCAGGAACCACGGATCGACGTACGACAGCGCGTGCACGTCCTCGACCGACAGGCCGGCGCGGAATGCGTCGGCCAGGTAGAACAAGCGCTCGGGGCCCGGCTCGCGGACTTCGCGGCGCAGCGTCGCCAGGTCGCCCTCGTCACTGAGGTCCAGGCCGGTCGGATCGAAGCCGACCTTGCCGGTCTCAAGACCCCGCAGCGCCTTGTGCATCGACTCCTGGAACGTGCGGCCCATCGCCATGACCTCGCCGACCGACTTCATCTGCGTCGTCAGCCGGGCATCGGCGGTGGGAAACTTCTCGAACGCGAAACGCGGGATCTTGGTGACGACATAGTCGATCGACGGCTCAAACGAGGCCGGCGTCTTGCCGCCGGTGATCTCGTTCTTCAGTTCGTCGAGCGTGTAGCCGACCGCCAGCTTGGCCGCGACCTTGGCGATCGGGAAGCCGGTCGCCTTGGAGGCGAGCGCCGAGGAGCGCGACACGCGCGGGTTCATCTCGATCACCACCACGCGACCGGTCGTGGGGCTGATACCGAACTGCACGTTCGAGCCGCCGGTGTCGACGCCGATCTTGCGCAGCACTGCGATCGATGCGTTGCGCAGGCGCTGGTACTCCTTGTCGGTGAGCGTCTGCGCCGGCGCGACGGTGATGCTGTCGCCGGTGTGCACGCCCATCGGATCGAGGTTCTCGATCGAGCACACGATGATGCAGTTGTCCGCGGTGTCGCGGACCACCTCCATCTCGAACTCCTTCCAGCCCAGCACCGATTCCTCGACCAGCACCTCGCCGACCGGCGACAGTTCGAGGCCACGCTTGATGATCTCCTCGAATTCCTCCCGGTTGTAGGCAATGCCGCCGCCCGAGCCGCCGAGCGTGAAGCTGGGCCGGATGATCGTCGGATAGCCGACCTTGGCCTGGATCTCGATCGCCTGCTCGAAGGTGCGCGCGACCTCGGCCTTCGGGCACTCCAGGCCGATCTCCTGCATCGCCACCCGGAACAGCTCGCGGTCCTCGGCCATGCGGATGGCTTCGCGCTTGGCGCCGATCAGCTCCACGCCGTACTTGTCGAGCACACCGTTGTCGGCCAGGTCGAGCGCGCAGTTGAGCGCGGTCTGCCCGCCCATCGTCGGCAGCAGCGCGTCGGGCTTTTCCTTGGCGATGATCTTCTCGACCGTCTGCCAGTTGATCGGCTCGATGTAGACCGCGTCCGCGGTCTCCGGGTCGGTCATGATCGTGGCCGGGTTGGAGTTCACCAGCACCACGCGGTAGCCCTCCTCGCGCAATGCCTTGCAGGCCTGGGCACCGGAGTAGTCGAACTCGCAGGCCTGGCCGATGACGATCGGCCCGGCGCCGATGATCAGGATGGTCTTGATGTCGGAACGCTTGGGCATGTCAACGCGCCTCCATCAGCGCTACGAACTGGTCGAAGAGCGGCGCCACGTCGTGCGGCCCCGGCGACGCCTCGGGATGTCCCTGGAACGAGAAGGCCGGCGCATCGGTCAGCGCGATGCCCTGGTTGGTGCCGTCGAACAGCGAGCGGTGGGTCACGCGCACGTTGGCCGGCAGCGTCGATTCGTCGACCGCGAAGCCGTGGTTCTGCGAGGTGATCATCACCCGGCCGCCATCGACGGCCTGCACCGGATGGTTCGCACCATGATGGCCGTGCGGCATCTTCATGGTCTGCGCGCCGGCCGCGAGCGCCAGCAGCTGGTGGCCCAGACAGATGCCGAAGGTCGGCACCTTCTTCTCGACGAAGGTGCGGATCGCCTCGATAGCGTAGTCGCACGGTGCCGGATCGCCCGGGCCGTTGGACAGGAACACGCCGTCGGGCGCCAGCGCGAGCACCTCGCTGGCCGGCGTCTGCGCCGGCACCACCGTCAACGCGCAGCCGCGCTCGGCGAGCATGCGCAGAATGTTGTGCTTGACGCCGTAGTCGTAGGCCACGACCTTGAACTTCGGCGGCGCCGACACGAACACGTTCGCGTCCAGGTCGAGCTGGCCATCCGACCACGCGTAGCGTTCGACCGTACTGACCACCTTCGCCAGGTCCATGCCCTTCAGGCCCGGGAACTTGCGCGCGGCCTCGAGCGCCTGCTCCACGTTCACCTCGCCGGCCATCAGCGCGCCGTTCATCGCGCCGCGGTCGCGCAGCAGACGCGTCAGCTTGCGGGTGTCGATGCCGGCGATCGCGACGATGCCGCGTGCGCGCAGCCACTCGGGCAGCGCCACCTGGCTACGCCAGTTGCTCGGACGGCGCGGCACGTCGCGCACGATCAGCCCGGCGGCCCACACCCGATTGGCCTCATCGTCCTGGTCGGTGCAGCCGGTATTGCCGATGTGCGGATAGGTCAGCGTCACCAGCTGGCGCGCATACGACGGATCAGTGAGCACTTCCTGGTAGCCGGTCATTGCGGTGTTGAACACCGTTTCGCCGACCGACAGGCCAGGAGCGCCCACGGAAACGCCCTCGAACACGGTGCCGTCTTCAAGGACGAGAATTGCGGAATCTGTCACGTGGTCTTCGCCTACGTCAGGTTGCAGGAAACCGCCAGAGCGGCGGCAGCCGGTCCGGAGGCGAGAGGTTCAGGCGAGCGAGAATTGTACCGACGCCGGCCCCGCTGCGCCAGCGCGGCGAACGCGACCGGTCACGTCGCGGTCGTCTCGCCTGCCCCGAGGAGCTCGGCGATCGCATAACGGCGCGGCGCGCGCCCGGCCAGCCGCGCCGCCACATGCAACGCGCCGGCCGCGAAGATGTCGCGATCGCCGGCCCGGTGGACGAGCTCGATGCGCTCGCCGCGGGTCGTGAACTGCACCAGGTGCTCGCCGACGATGTCACCGGCCCGGATCGAGGCGTAGCGCGGGCGGGCGCCCTGCCCTTCGGCGGCCGCGCCCAGCGTCAACGCGGTCCCCGACGGCGCATCGAGCTTGCGCGTGTGATGCGACTCGACGATGTCGCAGTCCCAGCCCGGCAGCATCGCCGCCGCGCGCGCGACCAGGTCCTGCAGGACCGCGACCCCGAGGCTGAAGTTCGACGCCCACAGCACCGGGATCCGTGCCGCGGCGGCGTCCAGAGCGGCGCGCTGCGCCTCCGACAGCCCGGTGGTGCCCGAGACCAGCGCCGCACCACGTCGCTCGCACAGCGCCAGCAACGCATCGAAGCCTGCCGGCAGGCTGAAGTCGATGGCGACATCGAAGGTCGGCGCCCCACCGAGCTCGGCGGCGCCGAAATACGGCACACCGCCGATCACCCGCTGGCGCGGCGCGCTGCCCGACACCGCCGCCACGACGGCCACTTCGTCACACGACGCGGCCAAGCGCAGCACGGCCTGCCCCATCCGGCCGGATGCGCCATGCACCAGCACCCGGACAGGCGCGCTCATCGGGCCACCGCCATACACAGCAGCGGGGTCGAAACGGCAAGACGATCGGGGCGCGTTCTCATGTCCGCATTCTAGCGTCGAGGTGGCAGTGCGGTCGGCCGTCCCGGGAGGAAACGGCCACGCACCGTTTCCGGGACTGAGCGTTCCACCAACAAGCCAGGTGCTGCACCTCGCGCGGGGCCTGAGGCGCTGCCGACGCAAACCGCTGCGCAGGTCAAGTCCGAGCTTGCCCTGCCCAGGCGATGCATGGCGATTTTTTCGCCACCATCATCGCGCCGCGCCAATCGAGGGCCGCCGCCGCTTATCCACATCTTTGTGACCAGGCCATCCACACCGGCTGTGGACGACCGCGACCGGAGGCGACCTGGCGCGGTCGTCAAGTCGCGAACACGTCGCCACGCTCGCCCACCCCGAGGCGACAACAGGCGATGCATCCGCGGCTGCGCGGGTCAAGCCCGGATTTTTCGGCGGCCCGCCTGGGTGGCGAAAATTTCACCAACCAAAATCCCCCCGCCTGCAAAGCGGCCGCGCGATGCTTATCCACATCTTTGTGACCAGACGATCCACATCGCTTGTGGATGACCGCTCTGGATGCCGCGATCGCGGTGTCGTCAAGAGGGCGAGGGGCACACGCCCCGCCTTCGGTTCGATCGCAACCCCGTGTCTGCAATGCCATCGATCGGTGCGTTGGATCGTCATATCGCGCAGCTGCGGACACGCCGTCCGGCGCGCAGGCGATGCGCGTGGTGTGCAGACAGATCCGATTGCGCGAAGCAAGCCCTGCGTTGGGCCGTGGATCAGCATGTGGCGATTAAATGACCAGCCAACAACACACGCGATCGCAAGCGGGTCGGCGCGGCTTATCCACATGTTTGTCGTCATGCCATCCACATCGGCTGTGGATACCGATCGGGCTAGTCAGCGCGCACCCAACCGTCAAGCGGCCTCCCGCTTGAGGCCAGCATCATGCGGCGACCCGATGGCCTGTTGCCAGCAAAGACTGGGGCCGGCAGGACCCGCCGAGCGATACGCCGTCAGCGGCGGTCGGCGTCTCGGCAACCGGACGGCAAGGCGGGTCGGCGGCCCGCGCCTTGCTGAAGACGCCATGGCCCGTTCGCGCGCTCCCTCCCGTCCCGCCGCCATCGCGCTGCGGGACGCTGGCGCCGATCTCGTGCCCGGATCACTGGACGATGCCGATGTCCTGGCATCGGCGATGGCGGGCGCGCATGACGTCTTCAGTGTGATGCCGGCCGATCTGTCGGCCGAGAACGAGGTGCGGCATGGGCCGCAGGTTGCCGATCTGGCGGCAGCGCACGAGGTCGCTTACTTCGTCTACTCGTCGGGTGCGAGCGTCGGCGACGTACCGACCGGGGTGGCGCGCTTCGACGCCAAACCGCGGATCGAGGCCCACATCCGCGCATTGCCCCTTGCGGCCACCATCGTGCGGCCGGCGACCCTCTTGGACATGCTGGTGCGCCACGGCGCTGGGCTCGACCAGGGGCGAGGGGTGTCGCTGATCCACCGCGCGCATCCGATCCAGCTCATCGCGGGGCAGGACCTCGGCAAGATCGTCGCCGCCCTGTTCGCCGATAGGACACGATTCGCCGGCAAGACGTTGAAGATCGCCAGCGATCGGGCGACAGGTCGGGCGTTGGAGGCAGCGTTCTCGCACGCTGCCGGCAGACCCATCGCCTATGCGCGATTCCCGGACGAGGTCCTGGCGGCCAATGCCGACCTGGCACACATGGCCGCGAGTCTGGAGAACGGCCCGCTCGCAGACCGCGTCGATCTCGATCTGATGCGCGCCCTCAATCCCGAACGCGTCTCGCTGCGTGCCTGGCCATCAGGCGCGGGGCGCGCGCAACTCGACAACGTCCTGCGCGGCGGTCCTGCGCGCGCGACGCGATCAGGACGTCATGCGCTCCCAGAACCCCTTGACGCCGTCCATGAAGGTGCTCGACTTGGGCGAATGCCGGCGTGCGTTCTCCGTGGTGAACGTTGCCTCGAAGCGTTGCAGCAGATCGCGCTGGTCGGCGGTGAGATTGACCGGCGTTTCGACGAAGATCTTGCAATACAGATCGCCGACCGAGCGGCTGCGCACCGACTTGACACCCTTGTCGCGCAGGCGGAACACCTTGCCGGTCTGGGTCTCGGCCGGAATGCGGATCTCGGCCTCGCCCCCGAGCGTGGGCACGCGGACCGTGTCGCCGAGCGCGGCCTGCGAGATGCGGATCGGCACCTCGCAGTGCAGGTCGTCGCCGTCGCGCACGAAGATGTCGTGCGGCCGCACCCGCACTTCCACATACAGGTCGCCGGGCGGCGCACCGGCCGGACCGGCCTCGCCTTCGCCCGACAGCCGAATGCGATCGCCCGAATCGACGCCGGCAGGGATCTTCACCGACAGCACCTTCTCGTCTTCGACCCGACCGGCACCGCGACACGTCTTGCAGGGATTGGCGATGACCTGGCCGTGCCCGCCGCAATGCGGACAGGCCTGCTGCATCGTGAAGGGCCCGCGCTGCATGCGCACCTGACCGCGACCGGCGCAGGTCGAGCAGGTCTCGCGCTTGCCGTCCTCCGAGCCGCTCCCGTTGCAGTCCTCGCACCCGGTCAACGTCGGCAGCTCGATGCGCTTCTCGACACCGGCGACCGCCTCCTCGAGATCGAGCTCCATCACATAGCCCACGTCGGCACCGCGACGCGGGCCGCTGCGTCCGCCGCCGCCGAAGATGTTGCCGAAGATGTCGCCGAAGATATCGCCCATGTCCGGGCCGAACCCCGGCCCGGCATTGCCGCCGCCCATGCCGTGCTCGAACGCCGCATGTCCGTGCTGATCGTACATCCGGCGCTTGCCGCCGTCCGAGAGCACCTCGTAGGCCTCCTTGCACTCCTTGAACGCAGCCTCGGCGGCGGCATCTCCCGGGTTGCGGTCGGGATGGTGCTTCATCGCGCAGCGGCGATACGCCTTCTTCAACTCGTCTTCGCTGGCGGTGCGGGAGACGCCAAGGACGTCGTAGTAGTCGCGTTTGCTCATGAGGCCGTGATTCGTAATGCGTGATGGGTGATGCGAAGCGTCAGTGCGTGAGCGCGTGAGAAAGAAGCGGGGCCGAGCTCCGCTTCTTTCGATCACGCATCACGACGCCAGCGATTACGCCTTCTTCTCGTCGTCCTTGACCTCGGTGAACTCGGCATCGACCACGTCGTCGGACTTGGGCGCATCGCCCTGCCCACCGACGTCGCCACCGCCCTGCTGGCCGGCCGCGGCAGCAGCGGCGAACAGCTGCTGGGAGACTTCCTCGAGCTTCTTGGACTTGGCCTCGATCTGCGCCTTGTCGTCGCCCTTCATCGCGGTCTCGACCTCGGCGATCGCAGCCTCGGCATTGCCGATCACATCGCCGGGCACCTTGTCGCCGTTGTCCTTGATCGCGCTGCGGGTCGCGTGCACCAGCGCATCGGCCTGGTTGCGCGCGGCGACCAGCTCCTGGAACTTGCGGTCGTCCTCGCGGTGCGCCTCGGCATCGGCGACCATCCGCTGGATCTCGTCATCCGACAGGCCCGAACCGGCCTTGATCTCGACCTTCTGCTCCTTGCCGGTCTTCTTGTCCTTGGCCGACACGTGCAGGATGCCGTTGGCATCGATGTCGAACGACACCTCCACCTGCGGCATGCCGCGCGGCGCCGGGTCGATGCCGGTCAGGTCGAAGCGCGCCAGCGACTTGTTGAAGCGGGCCTGCTCGCGCTCGCCCTGCAGCACGTGCACGGTCACGGCCGACTGGTTGTCGTCGGCGGTGGAGAAGGTCTGCGAAGCCTTGGTCGGGATCGTGGTGTTCTTTTCGATGATCTTGGTGAACACGCCGCCCAGGGTCTCGATGCCCAGGCTCAGCGGGGTCACGTCGAGCAGCAGCACGTCCTTGACGTCGCCGGCCAGCACGCCACCCTGCACCGCCGCACCGATCGCGACCGCCTCGTCGGGGTTCACGTCCTTGCGCGGCTCCTTGCCGAAGAAGTCGGCAACGGCCTGCTGCACCTTGGGCATGCGAGTCTGGCCGCCGACGAGGATGACCTCGTTGACGTCGGACGCGCGCAGGCCGGCATCGTTGAGCGCGATGCGGCAGGGCTCGATCGAACGCTTGATCAGGTCCTCGACCAGCGCTTCGAGCTTGGCGCGGGTCAGCTTGATGTTCAGGTGCTTCGGACCCGAGGCGTCGGCGGTGACGTAGGGCAGGTTGACCTCGGTCTGCTGCGACGACGACAGCTCGATCTTGGCGCGCTCGGCCGCATCCTTCAGGCGCTGCAGCGCCAGCGGATCCTTGCGCAGATCGATCCCCTGATCCTTCTGGAACTCCTCGACCAGATAATCGATGACGCGGGCATCGAAGTCCTCACCGCCGAGGAACGTGTCGCCGTTGGTGGCCAGCACCTCGAACTGCTTCTCGCCGTCGACTTCCGCGATCTCGATGATCGACACGTCGAACGTGCCGCCGCCCAGGTCGTAGACCGCGACCTTGCGGTCGCCGCCGCTCTTGTCCAGGCCATAGGCCAGCGCGGCCGCGGTCGGCTCGTTGATGATGCGCTTGACGTCGAGGCCGGCGATGCGGCCGGCGTCCTTGGTCGCCTGGCGCTGGCTGTCGTTGAAGTACGCCGGCACCGTGATCACCGCCTCGGTGACCTTCTCGCCCAGGTAGTCCTCGGCGGTCTTCTTCATCTTCTCGAGGATGCGCGCCGAGACTTCCTGCGCCGACAGCTTCCTGTCGTCGCTGGTCGCGACCCAGGCATCGCCGTTGTCGTGCTCGAGGATCTTGTAGGGGACCAGGCCGATGTCCTTCTGGACCTCGGCGTCCTTGAACTTGCGGCCGATCAGGCGCTTGACCGCGAAGAACGTGTTGTGGGGGTTGGTGACGGCCTGGCGCTTGGCGGAGGCGCCGACCAGCACCTCGCCGTCCTTGGTGTAGGCGACGATCGACGGCGTGGTGCGGTCGCCTTCGCTGTTTTCGATGACCTTGGCCTTGCCGCCGTCCATGATCGCCACGCACGAGTTGGTCGTGCCGAGATCGATGCCGATGATCTTTGCCATTGCAATGCTTCCTCTAGGAAATGTCGTTGTGCGGGGACGGCGGCGTGGCCGTCGATGCGGGGTATCTGGGGGCGCGCAACACAGCGTTCAAGCGGTGTGACGCGCGATGGCGCGGCGCGCGCTCAGTCGGCCTTGGCGACCACCACCATCGCCGGGCGCAGCAGGCGCTCGTTGAGCAGGTAGCCCTTCTGGAAGACCTGGGCGACCGCGCCCGGCGGCACGCCCGGCACCTCGACGATGCTCATCGCCTGGTGCTGCTCGGGGTCGAAGGCGTCGCCGGCCGCCGGGGCGACCACGCGCAGGCCATTGCTCTCGGTCGCCTTGACCAGTTCGCGCAGGGTGAGTTCGACGCCAGCGCGCAGCGGATCATTCTCCGGCGCACTCGCCAAGCCGGCCTCGAGCGCATCGAACACCGGCACCAGCGACGAGAGCAAGCGCTCGTTGGCGAACCGGCGTGCGGTCTCGATCTCGCGCGCCAGGCGCTTGCGTTGGTTTTCCAGGTCGGCGCGCTCGAGCAGGCTCTGTGCGCGCACCTGCTCGAGTTCGGCCTTCAGCAGCTCGACCTGTTCGGTCAGCTGGGCCTCGACCGGCGTGGCCTGGTCGTCGGACTCGTGGATTTCGGGGTGCTGCGTCTCGTGCTGTTCCTGGGTCATGTCCGGTTCCGGGGCGGGCGTCTGGCCGCCGACCCGCCCAGCTATGGGGCTGGCCGCCGCGGTTTCAAGCCACGGCCGGGGAATTTGGCGCGTCGCGCCTGGCGGCTCAGGCCGCGTCGGGCGTACGGCCCGCGGCGCCCTCGCCCGCCGACGGGTGAGCGCCGAGCGCGGCGCCCAGCAAGTCCGCGGTCGCCTGCACCACCGGAATCACCCGGTCGTAGGCCATGCGGGTCGGGCCGATCACCCCTAATACGCCGAGTGTCCGTCCGCCCGCCGCGTACGGCGCGGTGACCAGCGACACGCCCTCCAGCGGCGCCAGGCCGGTTTCCTCGCCAATGAAGATGCGCACGCCCGGCGCGTGCAGGGTGCGCTCGAGCAACTGCAGGATCTCGCGCTTGCGGGAAAACGCCTCGAACAATTCGCGTAGCCGGTCCAGGTCCGAGAGGTCCTGCACCCCGATCAGCCGGTTCTGCCCGGCCAGCACCATGTCCTCGTCGGCCGGCACCAAGGCCTGCTCGGCCAGCTCCATCGTCTGCGCGAGCAACGCTTCCATCTCGTCGCGGGCATGGCGCAGCTCTTCGACCAGCGTCGCCCGCACCGCGGCCATCGGCCGGCCAGCGCAATGCTGGTTGAGGTAGTTGGCCACGCGCTCGAGCTCAGCGGCGTCGAAGCTGCGCCGGGTCTGGAAGATCCGGTTCTGCACTTCGTGGTCGGCGAAGACGATGATCGCCATGACCCGCTGACCGTCGAGCGGCACGAAATCGATGTGCCGGAACGCCAGTTGCTCGCGCCGCGGCACCGAGACCACCCCGACGAAGCGCGTCATCGCCGAGACCAGTTCCGAGGCGCTGCCCAGCAGCGACTGGTGCCCGCCGGCCCCGGTCAGCTCCCCGCGCAAGCGCAGCAGCTCCTGCTCGCGCAGCGGCTTGACCTGCAGCAGCGAATCGACGAACACCCGGTAGCCCTGCGCGGTGGGCACGCGCCCGGCCGAGGTGTGCGGGGAGCTGAGCAGCCCGGCCTCCTCCAGGTCGGCCAGGATGTTGCGGATCGTCGCCGGGCTCACGTCCAGCCCGGCATGCCGGGCGAGCGTCTGCGAACCGACCGGCTCGCCGTCGCGGATATGCCGCCCGATCAGCGTGCGCAGCAGCTGGCGGGCGCGCGGATCCAGCGGATGGCGGACATCGGACGACATGCGGGCGGTATACGGCGCCGCCGCCACCGATGCAAGCGCGGTCTTAGCCGATGAGACGCGCAGGGGCTATCAAGCCGCCGCTACACGACCGCAGGCCGCCAAGGCACAATTCCACCGATGCTCACCCACCTTGCCATCCGCAACTTCGCCGTCGCCACCGCCACCGACCTTGAGTTCGGACCGGGGTTGACCGTCATCTCCGGCGAGACCGGTGCCGGCAAGTCGCTGCTGGTCGATGCGCTGGGCTTCCTGTCCGGCCAGCGCGCCGACAGCGGCATCGTCCGCCACGGCGCCGAGCGCGCCGAGCTGCACGCCGAGTTCGCGCTGGACGATGCCGCCCCGGCGCTGCGCTGGCTGCGCGACAACGAGCTCGACGAAGGCGCCACCTGCCAGTTGCGCCGCACGCTGCGCGCCGACGGCGGCTCGCGGGCCTGGATCAACGGCCGCCCGGCGACGATCGCCCAGCTCTCCGAGCTCGCCGGACGTCTGGTCGAGATCCACGGCCAACATGAACACCAGGCGCTGCTGGCGCGCGGCAGCCAGTTGGCGCTGCTCGATGCCCAGGCCGGCAATGGCACCCTGCTGGCCGCGGTCCGCGGCGCCGCCCAAGACTGGCGCGCGTTGCAGGGCGAGCGCGAGGCGCTGATCGGTATCGGCGATGTCGGCGAGCGCCGCGACTGGCTGCGCCATCAGCTCGACGAACTGGAAGGCGAGCGGCTCGAGCCCGAGGCGATCGCCGACCTGCACGCTGCCCACCGCCGCCATGCGAACGCGGCGGGCCTGATCCAGACCTGCGACGCGGCGCTGGCGCGGATGAGCGGCGAGGATGCGGTCGGCCTGCCGCAGGCCCTGCACGCGCTGCGCCACGACCTGGGCCGCATGCGCGCCCATGAGCCCCGTCTGGGCGAGGTCGATGCGATGCTCGACGCCGCCTCGATCCAGCTCGACGAGGCCACCCGCCTGCTCGGGCAGGTCCGCGACGACCTCGATATCGACCCGGCCGAGCTCGAGTTGCTCGAGCAACGTCTGGGCCGGCTGCACGACCTGGCGCGCAAGCACCGGGTCACACCCGAGGAGCTGGGCGAGGTCCGGCAGCGGCTGGCCAGCGAACTCGAGCAGCTCGACGGCGCCGGCGAACGCCTGGCGCGCCTGGACGACGAGATCGACGCCGCACTCGCGCGCTGGCGCACCGCCGCCGACCGCCTGGGCGCAGCCCGCCGCAAGGCCGGCAAGGCGCTATCGAAGGCGACGACCGCCCTGATCCACGAGCTCGGCATGGGCGGCGGGACCTTCGACATTGCATTCGAGCCGGTCGAGCACGACCGGCCCGACCCCCAGGGCGCCGAGCGCATCGAATTCATGGTCTCGGCCAACGCGGGCCAGCCACCACGGCCACTGCGCCGGGTGGCCTCGGGCGGCGAGCTGTCGCGGATCTCGCTGGCGATCGAGGTCGCGGCGCTGGGCCACGACGCGGTGCCGACGATGGTCTTCGACGAGGTCGACTCGGGCATCGGCGGCGCAGTCGCCGACATCGTCGGCCACAAGCTGCGCGCCCTGGGCGCGAGCCGCCAGGTGCTGTGCGTGACCCACCTGCCCCAGGTCGCCTCCAAGGGGCATGCGCACTATCGGGTCCACAAGGTCACCAGCGGCGGCGCGACCGAAAGCCGCGTCAGCCTGCTCGAGGCCGACGCCCGGACCGAGGAACTGGCGCGCATGCTCGGCGGCGTCGAGGTCAGCAGCGAGGCCCGCGCCGCCGCCCGCAAGCTGCTGCAGGGCATGGTCTGACGGAACGGACCTGCGCCCCAAGTCCCGCCCCAAGAACGCATGCATCCCTGGCATGCCATCGACCGGCGACATGCGGCACCAACACCGACCATCGCCGGTGGCGCGGTGATCGGGTTCGGACGTCTCAGCGCTTCTTGCGGACGTACAGCACCAGCGAGTGGTCCTCGAGATGGTAGCCGTAGCGCTCGGCGATCTCGTGCTGCAGCTTCTCGATCTCGGCGCTTTCGAACTCGATGATCTTGCCGGTGTCCACGTCCACCATGTGGTCGTGGTGGCCGCCGCGGTCGAGTTCATACACCGCGTGCCCGCCCTCGAAATTGTGCTTGAGCACCAGGCCGGCGGCCTCGAACTGGGTGAGCACCCGATACACCGTCGCCAGCCCGATCTCGTCGCCCTGCTCGAGCAACTGCCGGTAGATGTCCTCGGCGGTCAGGTGCTGGCGCGGCGTGCGCTGCTCCAGCAGGTCCAGGATCCGCATGCGCGGGTGAGTGACTTTCAGTCCTGCCTTGCGCAGGTCGAGCGATTCCATGAAGTGTCTCCGAGTACAGGCCGGCATTCACTGGCGGTTGAACGCCGGCTGCCTGAATCGCGGTGGCGGCGTGGGCGCAGTGTATCATCGGCCCGGTCTCCGCAGCCCCGGCCCGTGCCCTCCGCCATGCAGAAAGTCATTCTCGTCTCGGCCCTCGTCCTGGCCACCAGCGGCTGCGCCCTGGTCTACAAGCAGCCGATCTACCAGGGCAGCCTGATCGAGCAGTCCGCTGTCGAACAGTTGCAGGTGGGCATGGGCAAGCCACAGGTCGAGGCGCTGTTGGGCTCGCCCGCGATCGCAGACCCGTTCCACCACCAACGCTGGGACTACACCGCCACCCAGCGGGTCGGCCGCAGTGGTCAGACCGAAGTGAAGAACTTCACGGTCTACTTCGAGAACGACCAGCTCGCGCGCTGGGAAGGCGACTACTTCCCCAACCGCGACCAGGAGCTCGCTGCGGAGATGCGCAAGTTCGGCAACCTGCCCAAGGAGCGCGGCAAGCGCCGCTGACGGACGCCTCAGTCTGCGTCGCGCTTCGCCGCGCGGCGCCTGCGTGCCTCTTTCGGATCCACTTGCAATGCACGCAGCAGCTCCAGCCGATCGCCGTCCGCCAGACGCGCACGGGTGTCCACGCGCACGCCGTACACCGCATAGCCGGCAATGCCGTCCAGCACCGCGGGATCTGGCAGCGCGGACAGCGCCATCGCGACATCGGCGCCGTCGGGTAGCGTGAGCGTCCAACTGCGGTGCGCACGGGGCTGCGCGTCGACGACCTCGATCCGCATCGTCGCGCTCAGCCGGCCGGCTCGCGCTCGGCGACCCGGATGAAGTCGTTGACCATGCGATCGGCGAGCCCGCGGAAACCCAGCGTGAGCGCCGGCAGCATCAAGCGGCTGCTCGGCTCGAACTCCAGCGACAGCGACACCTTGCACGAGCTGGAATCCAGCGCCCGGAACGTCCAGCGCCCGTGCAGCGACTTGAACGGGCCGTCCTGCAACTGCATGTCGATGGCATCGGGCGGCGAGAGCGTGTTCTCGGTCGTGAACCAGGTCCGCAACGCACCCAGGCCCAGATCCAGCCGGGCGACGATGCGGTCCTCACCCGATTCAATGACCTGCGCCGAATCGCACCAGGCGAAGCGGCGCGGATAGGCGGCAATATCGTTGACCAGCGCGAACATGCGCTCGGCCGGTTGCCCGACAAGGGCGCTACGTTCGATCTTGGGCATGACTCGCCTGGAGGACGTGCTTCGAGGACAATGCGGGAATGAGCAAGAAAAGCGGCAAGGCCAAGGATAAAGCAAACAGCACCGGCACCATCGCGCTGAACAAGCGCGCGCGCCACGAATACCACCTCGAGGACCGCTACGAGGCCGGCCTGGCGCTGCAGGGCTGGGAGCTCAAGGCCATCCGCGCCGGGCGCGCCAACATCGGCGAGAGCTACGCCGTCATCCGCCACGGCGAACTGTTCCTGTTCGGCGCCCAGATCACCCCACTGATCCAGGCGTCCACGCACGTCGTCGCCGACGCCCATCGCACGCGCAAGCTGCTGTTGCACCGGCGCGAGATCGATGTGCTCGTCGGCCGCGTGCAACGCGACGGCTACACCGTCGTGCCGACCGCGCTGTACTGGAAGGGCAACAAGATCAAGGCCGAGATCGCGCTGGCCAAGGGCAAGCAGAAGCACGACAAGCGCGAGACCGAGCGCGAGCGTGACTGGGCCCGCGACAAGCAGCGGCTGCTGCGCCGGCACAACAAGGACGCCTGACCAGCCGATGCCTCAGCGCGGTGACGGCTCGGTCGCGCGCGCCAGCGTGAAACGGAACGTCGCGCCCTGCCCCGGCGCGCCTTCGGCCGAGATCGTGCCGCCATGGCGCTCGACGATGCGCTTGACCGACGCCAGGCCCACGCCGTGCCCCTTGTATTCGTCCTCGCGGTGCAGCCGCTGGAACGGGCGGAATAGCTTGCCGGCGTAGTCCGCGTTGAACCCCGCGCCGTTGTCGTGCACGAAGAACGCCCCGTCGGCGCCGCGGCCGAACTCGATCCTGGCATCGGCGGTATCGGCGGTGAACTTCCACGCGTTGCCGAGCAGGTTCTGCAAGAGGTTGCGCACCAATGCCACATCGCCCTCGGCGGTCAGCCCCGGCGCGATGACGACTTCGACCTGGCGCGACGGCTCGGCATGGCGCAATTCGGCCACCACCTCCTCCGCCAGACGGCTCAAGTCCAGCGGGCTGCGCTTGAACTCGCCGCGGCTGATGCGCGACATCTTCAGCAACGCATCGATCAGCGCATCCATCCGCGCGGCCGCATTGCGCACCCGCGCCAGGTAGTCCTGCCCCTGCGCATCGATCGCACCGCCGTAGCGCTCGGCCAGGATCCGGCCGAAGCCATCGATGCTGCGCAGCGGCGCGCGCAGGTCGTGCGAGACGATATAGGCGAACGACTCGAGTTCGTGGTTGGCCTGGGTGAGTTCCCGGGTCCGCTGCTCCACGCGCGATTCGAGCGTGCGATTGAGCGCGTGCACCTGCGCCTCGGCGCGCAAACGCTCGGTCACGTCGTCGACCTGCACCAACCGCGTGACTTCGCTGTCGGACTCGCCCAGCACCAATGTCGAGGCCAGGTGCACCTGGCGGATATCGCCATCGCACCGGCGCAGGCGCCGGGTACTGCGATGCACCCCCTCGCGCAGCGCCTGCATCTCCTGGGTCCGCGTGACCTGGTCCTGCGCGTCGACAAAGTACTCACTCAGCCGCGTTCCGGTCATCGCCGCCTGCTCCAGACCCGCGATCTGCGCCATCGCCGGATTCGTCTCGACAATGGTGCCATTGCGGTCCAGCAACACCATGCCGATCGCCGAATAGCGCATCGCATTGCGGAATCGCTGCTCGCTGCGACGGTAGGAATCGCTGAGCCGACGTGCCAGGAATTCCGCACGCGACTGCGTCCTGGCCAGCGTCAGCACCACCGCGAACAGCAGCAACGAGGCCAGCACCCCGGTCACCAGCGTGGTCTGGAGCTCGCGCATGCCGCCCGACGTCAACGGCCCGAGGTGCTGGAAGTCGTAACGCCAGGTACGGCCATACACCGTCTGGGTCAGTGAATGGAGCACCCGCCCCGAGGGATCGGCGTCGAAGTTGCGCGTCTGCAGCACGGGCGCCTCTGCGCCATCGGTCACATCCACGATGCGGAACGCCGTATGGAGACCACTGCTCACGCCGGACCGGTCGATGAAATCCGCAGACCGGAAGGAGGCGAACACCCAGCCGATCAGCGCGTTCTCGCGCGCGGCCGGCGTCTCCGGGAACCGCGCGGTCCGGTACACCGGCCCGAACATCAACACGCCCGGCCCGCCGTCGGCGGCCATCGGACGCAGCAGCATCGGCGCGCTCAGGCGGACCTGTCCGCTGTCGCGGGCGGCCTCCATCGCCGCCCGACGCAACGGCTCACTGTACTGGTCATAGCCGATCATCGTGCGCGACCCCGGATTCTCGGGTTCGAAATAGACGATCGCGCCGTACTTATCGCGTGCGCCGCGCGGCGTGACCAGGAACAGGCCCTCGCCCTGCGCCCGGCGACGCAGCTGCAGCTCGGCCAGTCCACGCGGGTCCACATAGGCGACGTAGCCCAGCCCCACCATGCCCGGCAACTGCCGGGCGATGTCCAGGCCCTCGACATAGCCGCGCCACTGCCGCGTGGTCGGCATGTCCGCCGCCGCACTGTGCAGCGCCACCCCGCCCCGGATACTCAGTTCGTACTGCAGCAGGCGCTGGCGGACCGCATCGGCCAGGCGTTCGGCCTCGGCCACGAAGCTGCCCTCGGCCAAGCGCCGCTCGCGCTCGCTCGCATTGCGTGCATACAGCGCCACCATCAGCAGCGCGCCGAGCAGCACCAACCCCGCGAGCCCATACCCACGGCGCAGACGCGCCCGCAGGGACGCGGGGCTAAAGCGTTGAAAAGGCGAAGATCCAGCCATCGCGACAGGATAACGGCCTGGCGAGGCGGAGGCAGCGCCCCTAGCCCAGACAACCCGGCGTAGACAGGAAACTGCCGGGGGGCCGGGGGGCCGGGGTCCCGGGGCTGTTCGACCTGCCGAACACGCCAGCTGCATGGCCCCCCGATCCCAACCGCGCTGAGCGCGGAACCGCACCGACCGGGCGCACGCTGGCTGCTAGCCTGGTAGCCCCAAGGGGCGCTGGACGCTGCCCCTGGCTTCAAGAGCCCTCAATGCACCGCTTCTCCATCGAAATCGATGCCATCGGCGATCAGGAGTCGGATCTGCTCGAATGCCTGACCCGGATCGACCTGCAGCAGCCATTGGATCCCGACGCGTCATCGCTCGTCGACCGACTCATCGACAGCGGCCTGGTCGATCGGGCGCCCAATGGCCAATTGGCGTTGACACTGGCCGGCATCGATCGCTGCAAATCGCTCCACCTGCGGGTCTCCTCCGACCGCGCAGCCCGTGGCGTGCTCGATGCGCGTGGGCGGCACGGCCGCTAAGCCTACGCCACCGAATCCCGATTACGCCTCAAGAACACACCGTCATTGGTGCCGGTGTTCCGATGCCTAAGTGATGCGTCGGCACCGATAGCGCGCATGGCATTCCCGCCCCGCTCCACCGTGCCTGCATGAAAACTCAAATCGGCCGTTGTCAAGCCCAACTTGAACGCGATGCTGGCGGTGCTATAACTGAGCGGCAGCAATGACGCTGCGCCGTTAGGGACGACGATGCGCAAGTTCAACTTGATGTGTGCCGGCGCGATGTTGCCGCTGCTGTCTGCCGCAGCCGCTGCGGCAAGCGTGGTGTCGATCAACGCCATTGGCGTCGGCAACACCGAACAGACCGCAGTAAACCGAGCACTTGCGGATGGCGAACTCCAGTGCACGATCAACTTCAGCGGCGTCGTGTCCGGTTATCAGCTCGTGTCCGTACAGCAGTCTTCTCAGGCCTGGTTGGCCAAGGTCAACGTTCTCTGCAACGTCTCGTGACACCAAGCCCAGCCTGATCTTGCGTGTCTGACAGGTCCAGATCCGGAGCCACCCCAAGACGTGGCAACCGAAACCCTGCCCGCCCGTCGCCTCGCTGCCCATTGGAAAGGATTGTCGCGCGCATTTGTAGACCTCGCCGGATGGCAACCACGCGTACGTGTCCAAGCCGGAGCCAACAAAAAGGCCGGAGATCGCGATACTTCACGATCTCCGGCCTGCCTGGGTCTTACGGACCAACTGTTGGTGGAGGTGGCGGGAGTCGAACCCGCGTCCGAAGGCACTCCATCCCCGGTACTACATGCTTAGCACACCGTTGGATCTCGCCCCGGAACAGCACGGTGCGCAAAGCGCATCCCGGGACCAGCCTGTCAGTTCAACCACGGCAGACAGGCGGCCGCCGCGGCTGGTTCCTGTGATGATGACCCTACATCCACGAGCACAGGCACAAGTGGGTTCGGGGCTTACGCCTTAAGCGGCGAGAGCGTAGTTGTCGTCGTTGGCAACTAAAAGTTTGCCGCTGGATTTACGAGGAAAGCTGCCCCCTCGGCATGCACCAGGTAATTTCGCGACCCCCGTCGAAGCCATGGCACCCCCGGGAAATCAGAACTTACGCTGATGCACGCAGTATAGGGGCGCCGTGTTGCGATGCAAGCGCACTGCGCCGATACGCGACGGCAAGTTCATCGGCCAGTCCGACCGCCTCGCGCACAACGCAATCGTTCCAACTATGAGAATTGTCATCGGCTATAACGTCGCATCGTTCGATCTGTGCTGTTAGCATGCGCGTCCCCTTGGGGAGTAGCCGGCTTCCGCACTGCGGAAGCGCCCGCGTCAACACACTCGGTCCATTGCGATCGTGGCGCGTGCAACCAGTCCAGGTTGGCGAGACCAGCGGTGTACCGGCATCACGCGGGTTGGGCGTGCCGGCATGCCGTCGTCGCGCTTGCCCGGCCCCGATCGATACTCACGATGTCCTTGGGTTCTATCCTCCTGATCGGCTTCGCCATGTCGACCGACGCCTTCGCCGCCGCTGTCGGCAAGGGTGCGGCGATGCGACGCCCCCGCTTCCTCGAGGCGCTGCGCGCCGGTGTAATCTTCGGCACGATCGAGGCGCTTACGCCCGTGATCGGCTGGGCTCTGGGCCTGGCTGCGGCCGCCTATGTCACCGCCTGGGACCACTGGATCGCCTTCGCGCTGCTGGGCCTGCTCGGCGCGCGCATGATCCAAGCGGGTCTGCGCAAGACGCCTGAAGATGCCCCCGACGCGGCCCCTGCCCGGCACGGCTTCTGGAACCTCGCCACGACCGGCTTCGCCACCAGCATCGACGCGATGGCCGTCGGCGTGGGCCTGGCCTTCCTCGATGTCAATATCGCCGTCGTGGCGACCGTCATCGGCATCTGCACCCTGATCATGGTGACCACCGGCATCATGCTCGGACGCGTCCTGGGCGCGCTTGCCGGCAAACGCGCCGAGATCATTGGCGGATTGATCCTGATCGGCATCGGTGCGGCCATCCTCTATGAGCACCTCGGCGGTGGCGGCGGCCTGCCTGCGTTATAGGCCCGCCGCGTCATCCCTGCGCGCGGGCAGCGAGCCCGGGGCGTCCGGTTCACGGCAGCCACACGACGGCTCCCCGAAGCTCGAATGATCGCCAGCCGGAGCGTCCTCGATGAAAGTCCGCCGCGTCTACAGCACCGATGCCCTGCCCGCCGCGCAGACCGCCATCCGCGAGGTACGCGACGCGGGTATCGAAGACGACGCGATTTCGGTGATCGCCCGGTCGGACATCGAGCTCGAAAGCGTGCCGGAACACCAGAAGGAAGCCCCCACCGACTTCAAGCACGCCGCGATGCGTGGCGCCGGCCTTGGTGGCGCGACGGGACTGATCGCGGGTCTGGTGGCGGTCGCCGTGCCCCCGCTGGGTCTCACGCTTGCCGGCGTCGCCTTGACGACGTTGGGTGGTGCGGCTGTAGGCACCTGGGCGTCGTCGCTGGTCGGCGCCTCCCTGCCCGATCCGGTGCGGCGCACGTTCGAGGCCGAGATCGAATCGGGCCGCATCCTGATCGTCATCGACGGCGAAGGCGATGCACTCGCGCGTGCCGAGGCCGCGCTGCAGGCCGCGGGTGCGCGGCATCTGCCGTATGAGGATGCGTCGGCGTTGAGTTGATGCGGGAAGAAATGCGATCCGATATCGCCTTGGTGCAGGCCACGCCCGAGGACGACAGCGTCTCGGCCGAAGACGGCGTCGATTCGCAGGAGCGGCGCGACGGTACGCACTCCGCCGAGCGGCCAACCGATTCTGAGCGTAGCGATGGCGATCCGCCACTGCCTCTGGTCGCGAAATCCCGAGGACAGCGGCGTGCACCGCAGCTAGTTCGAGGAGAAAGGATTCGGAGCGCCGGCGCGCTCCCTATATGCGGCTGCATGACATCGGCAGGAGAAACGGGTTTGTACATCGCTTCGCTGGCCGGCATTTTTCCAGGGCGCAAATCGTAGTTTTCCTAGCCCCGGGTCGAAAAAATCCGAGTTTTGAGAATACGTTTCTCTTTTGCATCTCCATTCGTCGCCAACCGATTGACTTGCGCATCGGCCAGGAGTAAAGGAGCTATTAGGGATCGGCGGTGCTGCGCGCCCGGGGAGTACGTCGCCAATCGCGCGTTATTGTGACGAAAGTGAATTCGACTTGCATGGCAGCACGGTCGTTTTTCTTGTCGCGCGTGCCTACATCATGGAGGAGAATGGCAATGTGGGACTTTCTGAAACACCGCCTGCGCGCGGTCCGCTTGGTGGCCTGTTCGCTGCTGTTGGCCGCCGCGCCGGCCTATGCGGAACACTACTGGCTCGACTCGCGCCTGGACCATAGCCAGACGCACTATCCCAACGGTGAGGAAGCCTGCCTCACAGGCGAGTTGCAGCGCCGCCTGGACGGCTATCAGGCAACCAGCACCTTTCCGCATCGCATCCTCTCCTCCTACATCGGGCCGGACCTCGGCGGCGAGCGCATCTGCCGCGGCCAGCTGCAGCGACAGCAGTTTGGCCTGTGGCTGCCCGTGGGAATCGTGGACACACCGGTCTACGGCCCGTTCGGGTCGACGCCGCCGTGCGCGCTCGCCGGCTTGGCCGACCCGGAAACCGGCCAGTGCGGCATCCCCAAATGCAACAGCGGTAGCGAGTGCCCGGCGGACGGCGGCAACCAGACCAATCCCATCGCCAGCGCCACCGGCAACAAGGTTCAGCGCGAGCAGGACTATCGCGGCGCCGGCGTGTTTCCGCTGCAGTTCGTCCGCACCTACAACAGCCATCGCGTGCCCGACAACCAGGCCCGGCCCGTCGGCGTCGGCTGGACGCACAGCTACGCCGCGAAGGTGGTGCCGCTGCTCGACGGCAGCGCCGTCACCCGCATCCGCGCCTACCGGCCCAACGGCGCCATCCAGACCTTCACCCTGGTCGGCGGCACCTGGGTCGGCGATGCGGACGTACCGGAAACGCTCACGGCCACGGTCTCCGGCGGCGCGCTCGTGTCGGCGACCTACCGGCGCGCGGACTATACGATCGAGAGCTACGACCAGTTCGGCCGCCTGACCACGATCACCACGCGCGAGGGGTTCGTGCAGACGCTGAGCTACGCCGCCGGCTCCGGCGTCTCGGCCCACGTCCAGCGCGTGACCGATCCGCAGGGCCGCTGGCTGGCCTTCGGCTACACCGGCGGCTTCCTGACCTCGCTCACCGACAGCGCCGGCACCGTCGCCACCTTCGCCTACAGCGGCAACGATCTGGTGAGCGCGAGCTATCCGAACGACCTGTTGGGCACCGACACGCGCACCTACTACTACAACGAATCCGGCCAGACCGACGGCGTCTCGCAGCCGCAAGTCTTGACCGGCATCACCGACGAGAGCAGCAACCGCATCGCCAGTTGGGGCTACGACGCCGACCGGCGCGCCGTGCTGAGCGTGCGCGGCCCCTATGCCACCGGCACCGTCGACCGAGTGGAACTGCAATTCAACGAGGACGGCAGCGCCACCATCACCGACGCCCTCGGCGCGGTCAGGAACTACGGCTTCGACGTCAGCCATCGCGTGGCGCGTCTGGCTTCCCTGGACGAGCCGTGCGACGGCTGCGCCAACGCCGCCGCCGCGAAAACCTACGATGCCAACGGCTATCCGGCCAGCGAGACGGACTTCAAAGGCAACGTCACCCAGTACACCTACGATGCGCGCGGCCTGGAAACCGAGCGTGTGGACGCCGCCACCGACACCGCCGGCGCCAAGCGCACGGTGCAGACCGATTGGCACGGCACGTTCCGGGAGCCGACCGAGCGCCGCGTCTACGACGCCGCCAACACCCTGATCGCGCAGGAGACCTTCGCCTACAACGGGCGCGGACAGATCCTCACCCGAACCACGACCGATCCGGTCGCCTCCGTGAGCCGCACCGTCACCACTGCCTATTGCGAATCCGCCAGCGTCGGCGCGGGGACGTGCCCCATCGTCGGCCTGCCGATCAGCATTGACGGCCCGCGAACCGACGTCAGCGACGTTACTACCTACACCTATTACCAGACCGACCACGTCGGCTGCGTCTCGTCGCCGGCTACTTGCCAGTACCGCCGCGGCGACCTGTGGAAGATCACCGACGCGCTCGGGCGGATCACCGAGTTCCTGCGCTACGACGCCACCGGGCGGCCGCTGTCGGCCGCGGACGCGAATGGCGTCGTCACCGACTACGAGTACCATCCGCGCGGCTGGTTGACGGCGGCGAAGGTCCGCGGCCCCAACGAAGGCGTGGAGACGGACGACCGCATCACCCTGATGGCGTATTGGCCGAACGGGCTGGTGAAACGCATCACGCAGCCCGACGGCGCCTACCTCGAATTCACCTACGACGCCGCGCAGCGGCTGGTGCGGATCACCGACAACGACGGCGGCTACATCGCCTACACCCTGGACGACGCCGGCAACCGCGTCGCCGAGGAGACACGCGACGCCGCCGACGCCTTGCGGCACAGCCTAGCTGTGTAAAGCCAGCACGTTGTTCACAGTTATCGGAATTCTGGAGATAGGCGGGTTGTAGCCGAGGCTGGCATGGGGTCGATGCCAGTTGTAGGTGTGCAGCCAGTGGGGCA